>JBFJHN010000089.1:0-7334 GCA_041613275.1 Candidatus Krumholzibacteriia bacterium
ACTGGGCGGCTGGCCAGCATGCCTGGTTTGCGCGGCGGAGCCGGACGGTGGTGTCACGCCGCGAGGGTGCGTGACGCTACAACAGCTCGGGCGGAACCACCTGCAGGAAATTCTGCAAGATGCGCGAGGTCGCGCCCCAGATGATGTCGTCGCCGAAGCGGCACGAACGCAAACGATACGTCTTGCCGCGCCACTCGCGCACGTCGGTGAACCAGGACTCCGGCGTGCGCAGGACTTGCAGTGGCACCTTGAGCACGCGCTCGACCTCGGCTTCGTGGAGCTGGAGGTCGAGCCCAGCGTCCACCGCGCACACGACCGGCGTGACGCGGAAGCCCGTGACTGTGACGAGCTCGTCGAGCTTGCCGAGCACGCTCACATGATCCGGTGCGACGCCGATCTCCTCGTGCGTTTCGCGCAGCGCGGTAGCCACGCTGTCGGCGTCTTCCGGATCGGCCGCGCCGCCGGCGAGCGAGATCTCGCCCTTGTGATGCTCCACGTCGTCGGTGCGCTTGGTGAGGATGACGTTGTATCCGGGAGCGCGCTCGAGGAGGACGGCAACGGCTGCCTGCGTCAGTGAATCAGCGGCCTGCACGGCGCGACGATCGTCGAGATCGCCCAGGCGCACGCGCCGCCGCTGTGCGAGCAGCGCACGCACGCGTGTTTCGACGTCTGCGAAATCGGCAGGAGTTCCCGGTCGTTGCGTGGGTTCAGACACGGCTCTTGAGCTGATCGACGCGGTCCAGCTTCTCCCAGGTGAAGCCGTCTTCTTCTCGGCCGAAGTGACCGTATGCCGCGGTGCCGCGGTAGATGGGGCGCCGCAAGTCCAAGGCCTCCATCATGCCGCGCGGCGTCAGCGGGAACGTCTCGCGTACCGCGCGCACCAGGCGCGCCGGATCCACCTTGCCGGTGCCGAACGTGTCGACGTGCACCGAAACCGGCTCGGCCACGCCGATGGCGTAGGCCAGCTGCACCTCGACCGCGTCGGCCAGCTCGGCGGCGACGATGTTCTTGGCGATGTGACGCGCCGCGTAGCTGGCGGAGCGGTCGACCTTGGACGGATCCTTGCCGCTGAACGCACCCCCGCCGTGACGCCCCCAACCACCGTACGTGTCGACGATGATCTTGCGCCCCGTCAGGCCGCAGTCGCCCTGCGGGCCGCCCGTTACGAAGCGTCCACTGGGATTCACGTGATACGTCACCTGACTGAAGTCGATCTTCTCGGTTGCCAGCACGGGCTTTGCGACGTGCTCGATGAGGTCCTCGTGGATCTGTTCCTGGCTGACGTTGGCGTCGTGCTGGCTCGAGATCACCACCGTGGCGACGCGCACCGGGCGGCGACCTTCGAACTCGACCGTCACCTGCGACTTCCCGTCGGGGCGCAGGTACGGCAACGTGCCGTTCTTGCGCACTTCGGCGAGCCGCCGGGTCAGACGGTGCGCGAGGACGATGGGCACCGGCATGAGCGTCGAGGTGTCGCGGCACGCGTAGCCGAACATCAAGCCCTGGTCGCCGGCACCCTCACGGTCCACGGCGGCGCCGATGTCAGGCGATTGGCGATCGAGCCCCAAGAGCACCGCGCACGTGGCAGCGTCGAACCCGTAGTCGGAGTGCGTGTAGCCGATGTCGCGCACGACGTTGCGCACCAGCTCGACGACGGGAGCATTCGTCTTGCTGGTAATCTCGCCCGTCACCAGCACCATGCCCGTGGTGACGAGCACCTCGCACGCCACACGACTGGCCGGATCGCCGGACAGCATCGAGTCCAGCACCGTGTCCGAGATTTGGTCGGCAATCTTGTCCGGGTGACCTTCGGTGACCGACTCGGACGTGAACAGATGCGTCTCCGGCATGGCCTCTCCTTCTTGCGCCACCGACGCGGGCGTGTCGCGCGTGGCCGCACTCTCCCTCGGGGCGAGGACGCCCCATGTCGACACGCTCGGTTTGTGAGCGGATCCCGTTGCAGGTGCGCACTATAACATGCCGGCCCCGGCGTTGCGAACGGCGGCGCTCGCAGGCGTCAAGAGCCCTCGGCCAGGCCGCGCTTCAGCGCTTCGATGCGCTCGACCGGGGTGGGATCGACCTGGTTCAGGAAGGCGAGGTACACACTGGCGTAGTCGCCCAAGTGTGTGGTGGTGAGCATGTGTTGAAGCGCGTCGTCCCCGACCGTGTTTACGTGCTCGACGCCGGCGGCGTGCTCCGCCAGAAGCTCGGCGCTCAAGCGCATGCGGCGCTCGACGCGCGCATCGTCGTGCGGGTCGTGCAGAAAGACGAGCTGTGCCTGGCGCCGCAGCTCGGGCAGCGCCGACCAGGCCATGATCTCATTGTGGTTCATCTCCGGCAGCATGCCGATCGCGGCGTGGCTCTTGGCGTTCTCGTTCAGCTGGCCCTTCCAGCGCAGCGCCACCGGCGCCAGGCAGGTGCCGCCGGCGTAGAAGAACGGCAATCGCGCGTGACACGCGCGCGCGAGACGCTTGGCCGCGTTCGTCGACTCCGGCGCCTCGGGCGACAACGTGCGGCCCCAGTCCCGCACGGCACGGGAGGCGCTCTCGAGATCGGCGCGGGCGTCCGCGCGCACCATACCGCTCTCTTGCAGCAGCAGCAGGAGCGCAACCAGGGAATGCCCCAGCGCGGCGCGCGGCTGCAGTCCACCCGGCAGCTCGACCACCGGAACTCCGACCTCGCGCACACGTCGCGCGAGCGCGCCGCCCGTCGTCACGCAGACGCGCGCGGCGTCCGACGACGACGCTTCGAAAGCCGACAGCGTTTCTTCGGTGTTGCCCGAGTACGAAGAGAACACCAGGAGCTGTTGCGCCGTGTGCCAGGTGGGCAAACCGTAGCCGCGCCAGACGTCCACGCGCGTCGCATGCGTCGCAGCCCAAGTGGCGGCATAGTCGCCCCCGATGGCCGACCCGCCCATGCCGCAAACCAGCACCTCGCGCGCGTGGACGGTCGTGACACGCGTGCGCAGGTCGTTTCCCCACGCGCCTATCGACGCCTGGACCTCGGCGGCGCGTGCCAGCTGATCCGGGAGCGAGGCGACCTGCTGCAGCATGCCGCCGGGATCGTGAGAGGCGAGCTGCGCGACGTCGTCGAGCGCGATCACGAGGCCTCCTCGGCCACCAGCTCGGGGAAGCGCTCGTGCATGACCGCGCCCACGAGCTTGCGGATCTCGGCCGCGGTCGACAGCCCCATCGCCTTGCGTGCCAGGGTCTTGGCCTCATCGTACGTGATGCCGCGAATGATGCGTTTGACCTCGGGAATCATGTAGGCGCTGATCGAGATCTCGTCGAGTCCCATCCCCACGAGCAGCACGCTGTACAGGGGATCGCCGGCGATCTCGCCGCACATGCCCACCCAGATGTCGTGCGCGTGTCCCGCCTCGACGGTGTTCCGGATGAGACGCAACACGCTGGGGTGCATCGGTTCGTACAGATAGCTGATGCGCGCGTTGCCACGGTCGACCGCCAACGTGTACTGGATGAGGTCGTTCGAGCCGATACTGAAGAAGTCGGCCTCGCGCGCCAGCAGATCGGCAATCACCACCGCGGCGGGTGTTTCGATCATGATGCCCACCTCGACGTCTTTCGCGTACGGTCGGCGCTCCTCGGTGAGCTCGATGCAAACCTCGTCGACGAGAGAACGTGCCGCGCGCACCTCCTCGAGCCCCGTGATCATGGGAAACATGATTTTGACGTGGCCTTCGGCCGAGGCGCGCAGGAACGCGCGCAGCTGCGTGCGCAGGATGTCGCGTCGGGTCAGCAGGAAGCGGATGCCGCGCCAGCCGAGGAACGGGTTGAGCTCGCTCTTGCCAGGGCCCAAGTAGCTCGCGAACTTGTCGCCGCCGATGTCCAGGGCGCGGAAGATGACCGTCTCGGGCGCGACGGCGCGCGCGATCGCTGCGTACTGCTCGACCTGCTCGTCCTCGGAGGGCAGCGCGTCGCGCGTGAGGAAGAACCACTCGGTGCGATACAGTCCGATGCCCTTCGCGCCCTTGGCACGCGCCAGCTCCGCGTCCTCCGGCTTTTTGACATTCGCAGACAGCTCGATGGTGCGCCCGTCGAGCGTGATCGCCGGATAGTCCTTGAGCGTGAGCATCTGGCGTTCGAGCTCTTTGAAGCGTTCCTGGGCTTCGGTGTACTCCTGGACCGTGCGGTCATCGGGGCGCACGACAATGACGCCGGCGTTGCCGTCGATGATGATGTCGTCGCCGTGCTGCACCTGCTCGGTGAGACCCTCCACACCGACCACCGCCGGGATGCCGTAGCTGCGCGCCAGAATGGCGGCGTGCGACGTGCGCCCGCCGAGATCGGTGGCCACGCCACGCATGTACCTGCGATCGATCATCGCGGTGTCCGACGGCGTCAGATCGCGGGCGACCAGAATCGCCTCCTCGTTGACCGACCCGAACGTGTTCGCTTCGGTTCCCGAAAGATTGTTCAAAACGCGACGACGCACGTCCTCGACGTCGGCGCGCCGCTCGCGCAGGTAGCTGTCGCCGATGGCGTCGAAGGACTGCAGGATGCGACCGATCACGCGGTTGAACGCGAACTCGGCGCACATGAAATCGGAGCGGATCAGCGACTCAGTGTCGTCGATGGCTTTCGTGTCTTGCAGGATCAGCAGGTGCGCGTCGAAGATCTTGGCGTGGTCTTCGCCGATCTGCTGCTCCAGCCGCAGGCGATTTTCGCGGATCTGCTCGCCGGTCTTGGCGAGCGCGGCGTGCAGGCGCTGGATCTCGTCGTCGACCTTCTCGGGGGCGACGATGAAGTTCGGCGCCACGACCTCGGCGGGCTGCTGGCGGTAGGCCCGGCCGATGGCGATGCCGGGAGACACGGCCACGCCGCGCACGCGCACTTCTCCCGCCATGATCGACCCTCCTCGCGGCGCGCTCGCCGCTCAATCCTCGTCGAAGCCGCGCTCGACGAGCTCTACCAGCTGCTGGACGGCAGTCTCTTCGTCCGGGCCCTCCGCCGTGATCACGATCATCGAGCCCTCGGCCGCGCCCAGCGTCGCCAACCCCAGAATGCTCTTGCCGTCAACGGCCGGCATGTCGACGACCGCAACGCGGATCTGCGATTCGAACTTCGCAGCCAAGTTCACGAAGCTGGCCGCCGAACGCAGGTGCATTCCGAGCACGTTGCAGATGCGCGTGCGCCGCTCGGTCATCCCGGCTCGCCCGCGCGGGCTGCGAGCGCGCTTCCGGTGTGTCCGATGCGCTCCACGACGTGAAACCTCACCGCTCGAACGTTCGCAACCAGAACACGTTGCCGCACTTGACCCCAAGGCCGCTGGCAGTGTACCCGACGGCGCGCGTGGCGTCCAAAGCACGGTCCTCAGAGCGATTCGACGCGAAGTTGCAGTCGGCCGCGCCACGGCGAGCCGGGTTGTAGCCGTGCGGGCACCAGGAACAGGAACGCCGTGCCTTGGTAGACGCGCTCGAAGCCTTCTTCCGACATGGACACGGCGTCGAGGGGTGTGCGCCACACGTCCAGCGGCGAGTCGGCCTCGAACACCACGCGCAGGCTGCGCCACGCGTCGACGAGATCGATGCGTCGCACGCCTTCGAGCACGCCAGCGCCTGCGAGGTGAGCGTTGGCTTCGAGCTTGCGTCCGTCCGCCATCACCCAGCGGTCGTCCGCGTGACCCGCCAGCAGGTTCGCCGCCATCTCCACGCCGAACCGACCCGTCGCATCGCGGCCCCCCTCCACGCGCACGTCATACTCGCCGGTCAGCGTTGCGCCGTCGAGCACCATCCTGCGGCGCACGTGCAGCTGTGCGTCGCGCACTCCTTGGATCGCGGCAACACCCTCGAGGTTCACCGCGCCGGAGTCCATCTGCCAGCGGTACTCCGTGTGCGCGAGATCCGCGCGCACGGGCAGGCGCGCGGCGGCAAAGTCCTCGAACGTCGCCTCCGGTCCGACGAAATGATCGACGAACGCGCCCCGGCGGTAGGTGTCGTAGACCAGCGCGCGATGCAACCCCGGCTCCTTCACGCGCACGCGGTCGTGGATGCTGACGGTCCCGTCGGCGCTCTCTTGGGGCGCGTCGGCCAGCTGTCGGAGGATCTCGTGGTAGGCCTCGGGTCGTCGCGTCATCACGTCGAGGACGTTGAACGCCTGCGAGCGCGCATCCAGCTCGTACACCGCACCACCGTCTTGAGGCTTCAGCACGGCGACGGCCTCATCGGAACGCAGCAGCACCTCGGGACGCGTGTCGGCATCGAAATCGAACACCTCCGCCTGCGGCACGTTTCCGGCGTCGGCGTCCAGCAGCGCTTCGGCTCGAATGAGCTCGGCGTAGACCGCCGACCGGAGGTGCGGCAGGTACAGTCCACCGAACAGGCCGTGCCAGTAGGCGCAGTTGCACTGTCCGCGCCACAGGTGCGTGCGCGCCTCGCGCGCGAGTGCCGCACGATCGCCTCGCTGCGCGAGCTGCTCGACGCGCCGGCTGACGTACAGCATCTTCTTGTGCATCCAGTTGCTCTCGGGGTAGCGGGCGAGGAAGTTGCGCCAGAACCCGCCGCGCACGAAGCTGCCGTCGCCGCTGGCGATGGCGCGTTCGCGCGCCACGCGCAGCCGCGGTTGCGCCGCAACCGGAAGCGACCACTCCCCCATCTCCGCGTACGAAGCCGTTGGCAGGTAGACGCGGCCCCTGGACTCGCGCGTCGCTGTGACTTCCGAGAACGTCGTGGTGCGCAACCAGTCGGCGTTCTCCTCGAGCGTGCGGAGGAAGCGCTCCAGCCAGCCACGCTCGTAGCAGCGGGCATGCGTCCCAGGCCACACACCGAACTTCTCGCCGTCGTCGGCGTGCACGAGCAGCACGTCCTCGTCGGGCTTGGACTGCTCCCGCATCCAGGCGATGGCTTCGTCGGGCTCCGCGAACGGCAGGACGTAGCGCAGCCGCTGCGGAATCGGAAACACCCGCAGCGGCTGCCCCTCGTCTTCGGTCAGGAAATAGCCGCTCAGCTCGTCGGGCGTGAGCCCGGCTGCCGTGAAGTGCGAGTCGTCCACCACGGTGAACTGCACGCCGGCGCGCGCCAGCGTGGCGGCCAGCTCCGGCTCCCAGACGCGCTCGGCCAGCCAGGCGCCCCGCGGCTCCACGTCGAAGCGTGTGCGCAGCCAATCGGTGAGCGACGCGATCTGACCCTGGCGGTCGCGTTCGGGGATCACGGCCAGAATGGGCTCGTTGTACCCACCGGTGAGCAGCTCGACCTGGCCGCGCTGCACCAGGGCACGCACGCGCTCGAGGTACTCGGGATGGTTTGTCTCGCACCACTCCCAGAGAATGCCGGGCTGGTGCAGGCAGAAACGCACGTCGGGATGCGCCTCGAGCTC
>JBFJHN010000090.1:0-7300 GCA_041613275.1 Candidatus Krumholzibacteriia bacterium
CGGGCCGATGCCGCCGCGCGGCGTCATGTTGTGGTAATTCTCCAGCGGCAGCGCGATCGCACCCACACGCCGTCCGTGCAGCACGTACAAGGATGCCTCGCACGCACCGCCGGTCATCAACGCACGTTGGTGACGGAAGCTCTTGCGATGCCGCCCCAGCTCGGCGGCCTGTTCGGACAGCCACAGGTCCATGCTGGGGTCGAACGCCGTCATGCGGTCGCCGACGCGCAGCACCGGACCGGCCCCGAGCGCGGCGTGTAACGAGGCTTGGCTGGTTTCGAGCACCACGACCGGTCGGCTCGCAGCCAGCGCGCGACTCCGCAGCACGCCCCCGGCGCCGACGAACCCCACCTCCTCGGCGCGCGTGAACACGCCGAGCACGTCGGCCGCGGCGCGTCGGCGACGCAGGCGCCCCATCACCGCGAGAATCGCGACGCACGAGAGCAGGTTGTCGAGCGCCTTCGACGCCAGCCGGCCGTGCTGGAGCTCGTAGCCGGGGAGATCGAAGTGGCCGAACGCGCCGAGCTCGAGCGGCGCCTGACACGCGAGATCCACCTGCACCTGCGGGCGGCGGGCCTTGCGCGGTCGGTGCACGTGCACGGCGGCGATGCGTGCGCGTAGCGGCGTCGGTGAGTCGCCATGCGGCCGGCTCCGGTGCTCCGCCGGGTCGGCGTAGAAGAGCAGGCGCGCGTTCCGAAGGTGTGACGGCCGGACCCCGCCCAGGAGCGTGGCGCGTGGCTGCGAGCCTCCGCGATCGACCTCGAAGCCCGGATGGTCCATGTGCGCGGTGAAGGCAAGCGGCGCAACGCGTCCCTGACGGTAGGCGACGTACACGTTTCCGAAGCGATCACGCCGCGTGCGCAGATCCAGTCGGCGCGCGGTCGCTTCGATGACGGCGCGGACGTAGTGTTCGCGGAAAGGCGCCGTGGGTTGCGTGAGAAGCTTCTGCAGCAAACGGCGCTCGGAGACCGTCACGCGCGCCTCCGACGTGGCCGGCGTGCGCGACGACGTGGCGCACCGCGGCGACGCAGCTCCTCGCCTTCGTCGTCTTCCTCGTCGGTCAGGCCCTGGGCCGGGCCGCGCCCGGACGCCGTGTCGCTGCTCTCGACGAACTCCTTGATCTCTTCGGCCAGCTCGGCGAGCGCATCATCGGCGAAGCCGTGCACGGTATCGCGCTCGTAGCCGTAGCGCGTCCGGCGCCCCGCCTTGATGCCCGTGAACAGCTCGAGCGCCTGATCGATCCCGCGCACCGCGTACAGGTGGAAGCGCCCGGCGCGTACCGCGTCCACGACGCGACGATCCAGCATGAGCTCGGGGGCGTTCTGCGCGGGAAACACCACGCCCTGCGTGCCGGTGAGGCCGCGCGCGGCGCAGGTGTCGAAGAAACCCTCGATCTTCTCGTTGATGCCGCCGATCGGCTGCATCTCGCCCTTCTGGTTGATCGAGCCGGTGGCTGCGAGATCCTGCCGGATGGGCAGGCGCGCGATCGCCGAGATCAGCGCAACGAGCTCGGCGGCGGAAGCGCTGTCGCCGTCGACACCCCCGTACGACTGCTCGAAAGCCACGCTGGCCGAAAGCGTCAGCGGACGGTTCTGCGCGTATTTCCCGCGCAGGTAGCCGGCGAGGATGAGCACGCCCTTGTCGTGGGTCGAACCGGAGAGGTTGGCCTCGCGCTCGATGTTGATGATGCCCGAGCGTCCCATGGAGACCTCGCTGGTGATGCGCGCCGGGCGGCCGAAGGCGTAGTCGCCCAGGTCGTAGACCGTCAGCGCGTTGACCTGCCCGATCTTCTGACCGCGCGTGTCGAGCAGGAGCGTGCCCTGGTCGATGGAGCGCTGCACGCGTTCTTCGGCCATGTTGACGCGGCGCGTGCGCTGCGCGATGGCTCGGTCGACGTGCTGCTCCTGAACGAAGCGCGCGCCTTCCTTGCTCGCCCAGTAGCTCGCCTCGCGCACGAGGTCGGCGATCTCGCTGAAGCGGGTGGACAGCCTGTCCTGGCGTCCGGCCAGGCGCGCGCCCGATTCCGCCACCGCCGCCACGCCACTGGCGTCGAAGTCCAGGAGCTGCTCGTTGCGCACCAGCTGCGTTACGAAGCCGGCGTACTTCTGCACGCTGCGACGCGTGCGCTTCATCGAAGAGTCGAAGTCGGCTTTCACCTTGAAGATCTTGCGAAACTCGTCGTCGTACGCGTGCAGCACGTAGTAGCTGTACGAGTCGCCGACGATGACCACCTTGACGTCGAGCGGCACCGACTGCGGCTTCAGAGGCGAGGCACCGACGCCCAGGATGGCCTGCAGGCCGCGGATCTCGGCACGCCGGTTCTTGAGCGCCCGCTTCAGCGTCGGCCACACGGTGGGGTCGTGGACGTCGTTGAGCGTGAAGACGAGGTAGCCGCCGTTTGCCGCCAGCAGACTGCCTGCCGTGATCTTGGTGAAGTCCGTGCGCCACGTGCCGCCGCGCGCCGGCTCGTAGTCGACCGAGCCGAACAGGTTGCGGTGCGTGGGCGAGGACTCCAGGACGATCGGCGGGCCCTTGGCGTTGGCGTGATCGACGACCACGTTGACCTCGTACTCGCGCAGCTCGGCGCGTCCGGAGGACGCTGTGGTCTCGTCGCCGTCGGGCTCTTCGTGCGGGCGCACGAAACGCGCCAGGGAGTTCAGGATGTCGTCTTCGACGGCGTCGAGGTACTCGCCGATGCCGTCGACCTCTTCGAACTTCTCCTTGAGCTCGCGAATGGGTTCACGAATGACCAGCGCACAGAAGTAACGGTCGAGCTTGCGCAGTGATTCGCGCATCGACTTCTGGATGCGGCGTCCTTCCTTGAGCGCGGTCTGCAGCCCCACGGATAGCTCGTTGTAGGTCGTCTGCAGGCGTTCGAGCTGGTCCTTCTCGAAGCGGCCTTCCTCGGCGAGATCGCGGATCTTCTCGATGGAAACGGGTTCGCCGGCCAGAATGGGCTGCAGCTCCGCGTTCGTGATCGCTCCCATCTGGATCTGCACGATGCGGAAGTTCTGCGCCTCGACCTGCGACTCGAACTCCTTGAACACCGCGCGGCCGCGCTCCTTGAAGATCTCGACCGTCTTGCGGTGGCGCGTCTGGTACTCCTCGCTCTCGTAGATTTCGGGCAGGCTCTGCCGAACGTAGTCGACCAGCTCGCTCATGTCGTTGCAGAACACGCGTCCCAGACCGGCGGGCAGCTGGATGGCGACGGGCTCGTCGGGGCGGACGAAGTTGTGCACGTAGCACAGGTCGTCCGGGATCTCGCCCTCGAGCTTGATCTCCTGGAACAGGCGCGAAATGGTAGTCGTCTTGCCCGTGCCGGTGAGGCCGACGACGAAGATGTTGTAGCCCGGACTTTGGATCTCGAGCCCCAGACGCAACGCGTCCAGGGCGCGCGGCTGGCCGATGATCTCGGGGCGCACCTCGAGCTCGGAGGTGTTGCGGAAGCCGAGCGCGCGCGGGTCGCACTTCCAACGCAGCTTCGCGACCGGCAGCTCGGAGGCGACCCGTGCCTTCTTGAAAGAGGGCGCGCTCATGCTCGAAGCCGAGCCGGGTCGTGGCACGCGCAGCGTCGCGTGCCCTCGGACTCCGGCGCGTGGGCGCCGCGCGCATGGAGACGAATCCGTTTCACGTCGTTGGGATGCCGGTCGGTTCGAGCGTGTTGTGCGACGGAAATCGCGAGAGATGACGGACGTGGTGCCGAAGGCGGGATTCGAACCCGCACGAGGTTTCCCTCACTGCGCCCTGAACGCAGCGCGTCTGCCAGTTCCACCACTTCGGCACCAGAAATTTGTCGCGCACCGTCACAGCGAGAGCGAATCGAGCGTCGCTGGCGGGGCGCGCCTGGCACTATACGGACGCCCCCAAAGGGTGTCAACGCCGCCCCGGGTCTCGACTTGTGCTCTTCCGGGCGCGCTCCATGGCGAGTTTCGACGCGTCGGAAACAGCCGGCACGCGTGTTGCGTTCCTGCGTTCAACAGCTCGGAGATGGTGTACGCGACGCACGACCCGGGACGAGCCGCCACGTTGAATCGAAGCGACGGCACCGTTGCGGGGGTGCGCGGGCGCAGCGCGACCGGGGCGCTTGTGTGGCAGGATGGACGCGCCGCCGTGCCGCTCGGGCCACGGTGCGCCGCGCAAGCGCGCCGCTTGCGACCCTGCCGGGGCTCTGCTAGCGTGCCGGATGCCCGACCGTCGCGCCAACTTCCTTGGTTCGAACTTGTTACGGGCGCGCTCTCGAGGTTCGCGGGAGGACGGGTACCGTGGGCAACGCCAAGTCCAGCTCGGACACCAGCAACGGGATCAAGGTCATCACGACGAACCGCAAGGCGCGTCACGACTACCAGATTCTCGAGACCATCGAGGCCGGCATCGCGCTGGTCGGCACCGAAGTCAAATCCTTGCGCGCGGGGCGCGTGAACCTCAAGGATAGCTACGCCGAGATCCGCGCGGGCGAGATCTTCCTCGTGGGCGCACACATCAGCCCGTACGAGGAAGGCAACCGTTTCAACCACGAACCCGAGCGACAGCGTCGCCTGCTGCTGCACCGACGCGAGATTCTGCGCTTCGGAACGAAGACGCGCGAGAAGGGTCTGACGTTGGTTCCGCTGCGCATGTACTTCAAATCGAACCGCGTCAAGGTGGAGCTGGGGCTGGCGCGCGGCAAGCGCGCCTACGACAAGCGCCAGGCCATCGCAAAACGCGACGCGAAGCGCGAGCTGGATCGCGCTCTCAAGGAGGCGAAGCGGTGATGAACGCGGGTGTGCGTCCGGCGCCCCGCGCCGCGAACCCACGCAGGCGAACGTGCGCGGCTGTCGTCGCAGCGAGCATGCTCTTGTTCGCGGCGCCGCTGGCCGCCCAGCAGCTGCGCGTGACGTTCGAGGACGGCCGCTCCGAGCGGCAGCTGCCGTTGACGCGTCTCGAGTCCGACAGTCGCGAGTGGTACGTGTCGGCCAACGCGCTGGCGCTGGCGCTCGATCTCGAGCGCTTCTGGAAGCCGGAAACGCGCAAAATGGTGTTGAAGCTGGGCGAGCGGCGCGTGCAGGTGAGCGTGGACACGCGCCTGGTGCTCGACGACGGACGCGACGTTCTCCTGCACGTTCCGGTGCGCTACACGCGCGGCAGCGTGATGCTGCCGCTCGAGTTTCTGGAGCGCGTGTTGGACCCGTCGTCCGACGGCATGTTGCGCTTCGACCGCGACGACCTGGAGCTGCGCGTCGGACGCACCGAAACGGACATCACAGGCATCGAGTACAAGCTCGAGTCGGGGGACAGCCAGGTCCTCATCCACATGGCGCGCGGCTTCCGCCATCGCGTGCAGGCCACTTCCCACGAGCTCATTCGCGTGCGCATCTTCGACGCCCAGATCGATCCCGTCGCCGTTGCGGCCGAGCGACCGGTGGCGCTCGTGCGCACCGTGCGTGCCGAGCAGCGCAGCCGGGAGGCAGTGCTCTACCTCGAGCTCGATGCGCGCGTCGAGGACTACGAGTCGCAGACGCGCAACCGGGGTCGCACGCTCGTCGTGACCTTGCGTCGCCCGCTCGACCCGATGCCGGCGCCGGAGTTCAAGCTGCCCGAGACGACGGCGCGCCCGACGGAGCCAGAGCGCAAACGCTGTTCGGTTCTCGTGCTCGACGCCGGGCACGGAGGCGCCGATCGGGGCGTGCA
The DNA here is from genome assembly GCA_041613275.1 of Candidatus Krumholzibacteriia bacterium. Classification (GTDB taxonomy): domain Bacteria; phylum Krumholzibacteriota; class Krumholzibacteriia; genus JBFJHN01. Next base: position 5,668 of record JBFJHN010000090.1, read on the forward strand.
GGGCTCGGGGCTGACCGAGAAAGACGTCACGCTCGAGCTGGTGACCCGCATCCGGCGCCGTCTTGCGCGCTCGACCCGCTTGCGCGTGGAGCTGTTGCGCGACAGCGATCGCGCCCTCACCGACGACCGGCGCGCCGAGCTCGCCAACAAGATGAACGGTGATCTGCTGGTGAGCGTGCACTGCAACGGCTGGTTCCAACGCCAGGCGCGCGGCTTCGAGGTGCTGTTCGTTGGGCCACAGTCGATGTTGCGTACCACAGGCGGCAAGACCGACGGCGAAGACGATTTCCGCCCGTGGAACAGCGCACAGCTGCCTTTCGCCGCCCGAAGTCAGGTGTTTGCGAACATGCTTCAGGTGGAGCTCGGCGGCAAGGTCGACATTCCGAACCGCGGCGCGCGCGAGTCGGACGTCGACCTCCTCAAGGGCGTCGCGATGCCCGCGGTGCTCGTCGAGCTGGGTTTCCTGACCAACCCCGAGGAGGCCAACATCTTGTCGTCTTCGGAGTTCGCCGACGCCATCGCGGACGCCATTGCGGCCGCCGTCGAGCGCTACTGCGAGCAGTACGAGGCCGGACAGCTCGACGGCCAGCGTTTCGGGATCCCGGATGTCGGCACGGGCACGCGAGAGGCAACACGATGAGCGTCGATCCCGACGCGCCCGAGGCGCTCGAGAGCGGCTCCCAGCGCGGTCGCATTCTCTTCTGGGCTCTGGTGGTCGTCCTGGTGGGCGCTGCGGCGTGGATCCTCTTCTGGCCGCACGACTCCATCGACGGGGAGCAACCCGCGCAGCTGCAGCGCGAAGGACCCGCCGCGGGCACGCGTCGCGTGGTGCTCTACTTCGCCGACCCGGACGCACGTTCTCTGGTCACCGAGCGGCGCGAGGTGCCGTTCGGCGAAACGCTCGAGGAAAGCGTCGAGGAAACCGTGCGAGCGCTCGTCGCGGGACCCCAGGAGCGCGGGGGCGTGCCGGTGCTGCCGGCCGACGCGCGTCTCGAGCAGACGTACTTCGCCGAGGAGACGGCCACCGTGTACCTGGACTTCAACCCGGCGCTGGTCACGCAGCATCCCGGCGGCAGCGCGGCCGAATACCACACGATCCGTGCGTTGGTGCGCACGATTGCGGCCAACTTCCCGGACGTCGCCCGCGTGCAGCTGCTCGTCGACGGCCAGCCCGTCGACACGCTTGCAGGCCACTACGACACCAGCAAGCCGATCGCGGTGAGCGACTGGCAGTAGGAAGGAGCCCCCGCATGCAACGCACGGATGGACGCGCGCCGGACGAGCTGCGTCCGCTCACGATCCAGCGTCACTTCCTGCGCAACGCCGAAGGCTCCGCACTGGTCAAGATGGGGAACACCCACGTGCTCTGTGCAGCGAGCATCGAGCTCACCGTGCCCCCGTTCTTGAAGGGGGCGGGGACGGGCTGGGTGACCGCGGAGTACGGCTTGCTGCCGCGCAGCACCACGACGCGCACGAACCGCGAAGCCGTGCGCGGGCGCTTGCAGGGACGCACACAGGAGATCATGCGGCTCATCGGACGCAGCCTCCGCGCGGTCGTCGATCTCTCGGGGCTCGGCGAGCGCACCGTGATCGTCGATTGCGACGTCCTCGAGGCCGACGGCGGCACGCGCAC
>JBFJHN010000091.1:0-7298 GCA_041613275.1 Candidatus Krumholzibacteriia bacterium
ACGGGTCGGTCGGTCTCATCGGCAAGCCATACGACATGCCCATCGCGGTGCTTTCGTCGTTGACGCTTGGGCTGTCGATCGACTTCGCGATCCACTTCCTGAAGCGCGGCCAGGAGATCTACAAGCGTCGTGGCAGCCTGAGCGCCACGCTCGACGAGCTGTTCGACGAGCCCGCACGCGCCATCACGCGCAACATCGTGGTCATCGCGCTGGGGTTCGTGCCGCTTCTGTTCTCCGCGCTCGTCCCCTACATCACCGTCGGCGCGTTCTTCCTGGCCATCATGGGGCTGTCGGGGTTCGCCACACTCGTGATTTTGCCGGGAATGCTGCGCCTGCGCGGCGAACGCGTGTTCCGCGCTTGGGGCGACCGTGCGCCCACGCTGCAAGGTCCGGAAGGACCGGACGACGGTGGACGAGATCCGCACGACAAGAAGTCGCGCAACATGAAAAAGGAGGTCGTGTCATGAGGATGCCTGCACGTTGGAGCGGGACGCTTCTCGGGGTCGTTGTCGGAGCGGTCGTCGCGGCGGGCGCACCCGCCGATGTTCCCGCCGACGCCCAAGCGGCGTACGCGCTGATGGAACAGTCCCATCTCGCGTACTACTACGGTGCCGACGGCGGCTCGGCCCGTGTGACGATGACGCTGACCGACAAGAAGGGGCGCACGCGCGAGCGCCAGTTCTGGATTCTCCGGCGCGACGTCGAGGATCTCGGTGACCAGCGCTACTTCACCTACTTCGTCAAGCCGGGGGACGTGGCGCGCATGGCGTTCCTGGTGCACAAGAAGCCCGAGGCGAACGATGATCGATGGCTTTACGTGCCGGCGCTGGACCTCGTGAAACGCATTGCGGCCGACGATCGACGCTCGTCGTTCGTAGGCTCGGATTTCACCTACGAGGACATCTCGGGCCGACTGCCTTCATTGGACGAGCACACGATTCTGGGCGCTGAGTCGGTCGAGGGGCGCGCGGCGACGAAGGTGCGCAGCACGCCGAAGGATGCGAAGACCGCGGACTATGCCTACCGCATCACCTGGGTGGACGACGAAACCAAGCTCCCGCTTCGGGAGGAGTACTACGACGACAAGGACGCGGTCGTGCGCCGCTTCGTCGCCACCGACATCGAAACCATCGACGGCGTGCCCACGGCGCTCGAGCGAACCATGACGGTGCTCGACAAGAACCACTCGACGACCATCCGCTTCGCGGACATTTCGTACGCATCCCCGCTGGACGCGGACAAGTTCAACGAGCGTCTGCTGAAGAATCCTCCCGCCGCATATCGAAGGTGATGCGCACGATGCAGGCGTGGCTCGGGCGGAGAAGCTCGTTGCGGAAGAAGGCGGGGCGCCGAACCGCTTTTCTCGGGGGTGCTCTGTTCGCGGGCGCGATGGTTCACGGCACGGCCTCCGCGCAGCCGATCTTCGGCGGCTTCGTCGAAGTCGTGCACGCCTTGCGTCTCGAGGAAAACGCAGCGCTTCGGGACGGCGACTTCGATGAGCGCGCTTATCCCCGCAGCGAGGCGCGCGCGCAGCTCACGGTGCGTGGGTTTGGCGAGCGTGGAGGGTTCTTCATCCGCACGGACGTCGTGCGCGACGTTTCGGGCTTGGCGGACGAAGATGTCGAGGTCGACCTGCGTGAAGCTTTCGTCACCGTTCAGCCGGTGGACTGGCTCGATCTCAAGATTGGCCGCCAGGTGGCGACCTGGGGCACGGGGGATCTCATCTTCGCCAACGATCTGTTTGCGAAGGATTGGGAAGCTTTCTTCACCGCGCTCGACGACGCCTACCTCAAGCCGCCGCAGGAGCTCGTGCGCGTGAGCGCGTACGCCGGCGGTACGATCGTCGAGCTGGCGGCCGCGCCGCGCTTCACGCCCGACAACCTTCCCGACGGTCGGCGCTTGTCCGTGTACAACCCGTTCGTACAGAGCACCGTGGGCGCCGGCGGGGCACCCATCATCGAGGAACGCTCGCGTACGTTGCACCACGGCGAGCTGTACGGCCGCGTCAAGGGCCAGGCGCGCAGCGCGGAGTGGGCGCTCTACGGCTACAAGGGCTTCTGGCCCACGCCCCAAGGGGTGACGTCGGCGGGAACCCTCTTCTACCCACAGCTCGCCGCGTTCGGCGGCTCGGTGCGCACACCGGTGAGGGCCACGCTGGTTCACGCGGAGCTTGCCTACTACCTGTCGCAGGACGATGTCGACGGAGACGATCCGCGCGTCGCCAACTCCGAGCTCCGCGCGTTCGCGGGGATTGAGCGCTCGCTGGGCACCGACTTCACGGCGGGGATCCAGTACCTCGTCGAGTGGATGCAGGATCACGAGGCGTACCGGATCGGTTTGCCCCCCGGCGCGCCGGCGTTCGACGAGATGCGTTCGACCGTCACGGTGAGGCTCAGCAAGCTGGCGCTGCAGCAGAACCTGTCCCTGGGACTGTTCGGTTATTGGGGCGTGTCGGATCGCGATCTGCACCTGCGCCCCGCGGTCAGCTACAAGCAGGGTGATGCAATCCTGTGGACGCTTGGAGCCAGCGTCATCGGCGGCGACGAGCCGTTCACCCGCTTTGGATCCTTCCGCAACAACTCGAATCTCTTCGGACGTCTCCGCTACAGCTTCTGAAAGCCGACACTGCCGGGCCTTGCCGCTGTGAACTTCAACAGTTACATCCCGTGTGGGAGGGCCGTGTGACGTCGAACGCAGACGCACCGGTTCCGATCAGCATGGATGCTCACATTCGACCACCCCCGGAAGCGGGGCACAGCAGTGAGAGAGTCCGGAGCGCGTCGCGAGCCCCACGCGGATGGAAGCTCGTGCCCTTCGGTCTATTGAGCTTTCGACTCTTCTTGATCCTCTTTGGCGTGATGGCGCTGCTGTTCGCCGTCTTCACGGTCGTCGTCAACCACGAGCACGGCAAGAACCTGGTCACCGCGGCTCAGACCAGCGCAGGCCGCGCCGGCGACGTGATTCGCCGCGCCACGCGTTCCAGCATGCTGCGCAACCAACGGCTCGAGCTGCACGAGATCATCGAGAACATTGGCCTGCAGCCCGGCATCGATCTCGTGCGCATCTACAACAAGCAGGGGAACATCATGTTCTCCACGCGGCCCGACGAGATCGGACATACGGTCGATCTTCAAGCGCCTGCTTGCGTGCGCTGCCACGCCGAGACCACACCGCTGCATGCCGTCGACTCCGGCGATCACATTCGTGTGTTCGAGGACGATGCGCATCGTGTGCTGGGTTGGATCGGGCCCATCCGGAACGAGCCGGACTGCTCGTCGTCAGGCTGCCACGCAGCTTTCACCGAGCAGAGCGTTCTCGGCGTGCTCGACGTGTGGATGTCGCTCGCGAACGTCGATGCACAGCTCGAGGCCAGCGGTGCGCGCCTGCGTCTGGCGGCCGGGCTGGTGGTGCTGGTGGTGGCGCTCTTGTTCGGCTGGTTGATTCGGCGGCTGGTCCAGAAGCCGGTGGAACGCCTCATCGACGGGACGCGTGCTGTCGCCGAGGGCAACCTGGAGCACGTCATTCCACCACGCTCGACCAACGAGCTTGGTGTCCTGGCGCGTTCCTTCAACCTCATGACCGGGAAGCTGCGTGATGCCCAGGACGAGAACGAGGCCTGGGCCGCCACGCTGGAGCAGCGCGTCGCTGCCAAGACCCACGAGCTACGCCGCATGCACGTGCACGCCCTGCGGATGGATCGCATGGCGTCCCTTGGAAAGCTGGCGGCAACGGTGGCCCACGAGATCAACAATCCCCTGGCGGGGATTCTCACCTACGCGCGCCTCGCCGAACGCCAGCTGAGCGAATCGCCGCTCTCGACCGATGCCGTGAAGAGTCTGCAGCGTGCCGTCGGCGTCATCACGAGCGAGACCAGGCGCTGCGGCGACATCGCAACCAACCTGCTGGCGTTCGCGCGTTCGTCGGGCTCGAAGATGGAGCCTGCGCGTCTCCTGGAGCTGGTCGACCGCGCGCTGGGTCTCGTCAAGCATCATCTCGATCTGCGCGAGATCCAGCTGCAGCGACTCGTTGAAGGCGACGATGACCGCATCGAGTGCGCCCCCGGGGAGATCGAGCAAGCGCTCTTGGGGCTTCTGGTGAACGCTGCCGAAGCCATGCCCCACGGCGGTCAGCTGGAGGTGGGGGTCGTACTGCGGCCGCAGGACGTTGGGGTCTCGGTGCGGGATACGGGCGTCGGGATCCCCGTCGAGAACCAGACTCGCATCTTCGAGCCTTTCTTCACCACCAAGTCCGAGACCAACGGCGTCGGTCTTGGCCTGGCCGTCGCCTACGGGATCATGCAACGACATGGCGGAAGTGTCAGCGTGGAGTCCGAGGTCGACTCGGGCAGTCTGTTCACGTTGACGTGGCCACGCACACCGCCGTCGAACGCTCCGACCGACTCGTTCGCGCTGCACGGGGCGGCAGACACAAGGGACACGCGCCACCGGCTCGAGATCCACGAGCCCAGCGGCTGACGCGAGAATGGGGAATGCAATGGTCGAGCTGCACGGCAGAATCCTCGTGGTCGATGACGAGCAAAGCGTTCGCGAATCGCTCCGCGAGTGGTTCACGAAGGACGACCACGAGGTCGAAACGGCGGCCGACGCTCAGGAAGCGCTTGCAAAGCTCCAGAATCGGCCCGGCGAATGGGACGTCGCGCTCGTCGACATCAAGATGCCCGGGATGGACGGCATGGAGCTGCAGCGTCACATCCGCGCACAGGATCCCAACGTCCTCGTCATCATGATCACGGCCTATGCGGCTGTCGACACCGCGGTCAGCGCGCTGAAGGCCGGAGCCTACGATTACGTCACCAAGCCGTTCGACCCGGATCTTCTCAGCCAGCTGATCCGTGCCGCCCTGGTGGAGCGTCGCGCGCAGCGCGAGGCGCGGGGTGTGGTGAAACGCTCCCACGAGGACCCCGGCCCGGAGATCATCGGACGAAGCCACGCGATGCAGGAGGTGTACGAGCTCATCCAAACGGTGGCGCCCACCGATTCCACAGTCGTCATTCGCGGCGAGAGCGGTACGGGCAAGGAGCTGGTGGCGCGCGCCATCCATGCGCGCAGCAAGCGACGCTACTTTCCACTGATTCCCGTGAACTGTGGGGCTCTCGCCGAAAGCATCCTCGAAAGCGAGCTTTTCGGGCACGAACGCGGTGCCTTCACGGGAGCGCACTACCGCCGCAAGGGGAAGCTGGAGATGGCCCACGGCGGGACGCTGTTCCTCGACGAGATCGGCAACATCGCGCGCAAGACCCAGATGGACTTGTTGCGCGTTCTGGAAACGAAGCAGTTCACGCGCTTGGGGGGCAGCGAGGTGGTGACCGTGGACTTCAGGGTGGTTTGCGCAACCAACCGCAACCTCGAACGCGCGCTGCAGGAGGGGGACTTCCTCGAGGAGCTGTACTACCGCATCAACGTGTTCACGATCACGCTCCCAGCCCTGCGCGAACGACGCGGCGACATCCCTCTGCTCGTGGATCACTTCGTCGGGAAGTACGCGGCGGTCATGAGCAAACCCGTCGAGGGTGTGACGCCCGAAGCGCTGGATCGACTCATGCGTCATCCGTGGCCGGGGAACGTCCGGGAGCTCGAGAATGCGGTGGAGCGTGCCATGGTGGTGGGCGAACCGCCTTTGCTGCGTGTGCGCGACTTCTCGTTGCGGCTCAACGGAGGCGCGGCACACGTCGGCGACTCGCTGGAGGACGTGGAGCTCGAGCACATTCGGCGGGTTTTGCACGAGCAGGATTGGGACATCACGCGCAGCGCCCAGCTCCTCGGGATCAACCGCGTGACGCTGTACAACAAGATCAAGAAATACGGTTTGCGAAGGGCCTGACATGGGGGCCATCTGCGTGATGCCGTTCGCGGGCGCCGAGACGCTGGCTCTCGATGCGGTGGCACGCCGGGTCGCCCTCCTCACCTCCCGTCCCGTGCATCTCACAGAACCGCTGCGGTGCGCCGAGAGCGCCTACGACCCCTCGCGCGACCAGTACAATTCACGCCACCTGCTGCAGCTGCTCCACGAGGCGCGGCCGACCAGCGCCGAGCGCATCGTGGGCATTGCATCGGTCGACCTGTTCATCCCGGTGCTCACTTTCGTCTTCGGCGAGGCGCAGCTGGACGGGAGCGCCGCCGTCGTGTCGAGCCTGCGCCTGGACAATCGCTTCTACGGTTTGCCCGCGGACACGGCGAGGCTCGAGACGCGGCTGGTCACCGAGGTCGTCCATGAGCTGGGGCACACCTTCGGCCTGCGTCACTGCGGAGCGTCCCGCTGCGTCATGAACCGCAGCACCTACGTGGAGGAGATCGATCTGAAAGACGAGAGCTTCTGCGTCCAGTGTGCGTCGAAAGTCCAGCCAACGGATCCCGCACGTGGCTTGTGATCGCGCCCGACTTGGCGCTGTGCCGCCTCGAGGCGATATTCCAATGGGAGACTTGCACCCATGGCCGGCACGTCGAGGCCGGCGACGTGCATTGACGAAGGAGGGATGTTCCATGCCCAAACCAGGTACGGTCACGGACCATCTAACCGTGGTCGACTCGCGCACCGGCACCGAGTACCAGCTGCCGATCCGCGATGGCACCATTCGCGCCCTGGATCTACGGCAGATCAAAGTGGATTCAGAGGACTTCGGTTTGATGGCCTACGATCCGGGCTTCACCAATACCGCTTCGTGCAAGAGCCACATCACGTACATCGACGGCGAGCGGGGTATTCTGCGCTACCGTGGCTACCCCATCGAAGAGCTCGCGGAGCAGAGCGACTTCCTCGAAGTCGCCTACTTGATTCTGTACAGGGATCTGCCGAACAAGACGCAGTACGAAGAGTTCGTACACGAGATCACGTATCACACCATGGTGCACGAGAACATCAAGAAGTTCATGGACGGTTTCCACCACGATGCGCACCCGATGGGCATGTTGGTGAGCACGGTGGCTGCGCTGTCGACCTTCTATCGCGCGGCGCGCTCGGTGCGGGATCCTGCGGCGCGGCAGCGGCAGATCATGCGACTGATCGCCAAGATGCCCACGCTCGCGGCGTTTGCATATCGCCACAGCGTCGGAATGCCTTACGTGAACCCGGACAACGATTTGTCCTACACCGGCAACTTCTTGATCATGATGTTCAAGATGACCGAGCTGAAGTACGAGCCCAACGCGGTGCTGGAGCGGGCCCTGGACGTGCTGTTCATCTTGCACGCCGAGCATGAGCAGAACTGCAGCGCCAACGCCATGCGCAGCGTTGGCAGCTCGCTTTCGGATCCGTACGTCTCCACGGCGGCCGCCGCAGCG
>JBFJHN010000092.1:0-7284 GCA_041613275.1 Candidatus Krumholzibacteriia bacterium
CCGACGCGTCCGAACGCGCCCAGCGTCGTGGCCAGGAGCGACACGAGAAGAATCATTCCGCACACAGCGCGCGCAAACCGGCCGGTGCGCGGCCGGCGCGGGTCGAGCCGGCGGCGGCCGCCGAGCGCGAGGCGGAAACCGACGCGGCGTTCCCGAACGTGATGCTTCGACGTGAGCAACATGGGAAACCCAGAATCCTGTTGGCGGGGCCAGGTATCATCATAGCAGAGGCGGCACGACTTCCGTCGCGCCGCCGGCCGTCGGGACGGAAGCGCGCGGCATCACCGGGTGCGGAATGGAACTTGCGCCTGCAATGGCGTGATTTTCATGAAGCCCTCGCCCAAGAGCTTGCCTGGAAGCCGCGCGCGCACGCGACGCGTCCGGATCGTCGGCGCGCTTGCGTTCGCTGCGATCGCCGCTGCTGCCCTCTTTGCCGGCTGCAGCAAGAAGGCATCGAGCGAGCCGATCGAGATCGACGGCATCTGGATGGCGCGCGCCGATCTCGCGCGCTTGCCTACCAAAGGCCCTGCGTGGGAACGCGTGCTCGCTGCGGCGCGCCAGCCCACCTCCAAGCCCGACTTGTCCGAGCAAAACGATCCCACGAACGTTCATGTGATGGCGAAGGCGCTCGTGTTCGCGCGCACCGGCGACGAGGATCTCCGTTGGGAAGTCATCGACGCGCTCGTACGCGTGCAGGAAACGGAGCGTGGCGCACGGACGTTGGCGGTGGGGCGCAACATCATGGCGTACGTGATCGCCGCCGACCTGGTGGGCTTGCCGCCGGACCAGGATGCGACGTTCCGCACCTGGCTGCGCGAGCTTTTGGGCAAGAAGCTCCGTGGCAAGACACTGCGCTCGACGCACGAGAAGCGCCCGAACAACTGGGGCACGCATGCGGGCGCCAGCCGCGCCGCCATCGCTGCCTACCTCGGAGACCGCGACGAGCTCGAACGTACTGCAAGGGTGTTCCGCGGCTGGCTGGGCGACCGCGACGCGTATGCTGGCTTCGAGTTCGGCGAGTCCTGGTGGCAGGCCGACCCCGCGCGTCCGGTCGGCATCAATCCCGCGGGGGCGACGCGCGACGGGCACTCCATCGACGGCGTGCTCCCCGACGATCAACGTCGCGCCGGCGGCTTCACGTGGCCGCCTCCGAAGGAGAACTACGTGTACGGCGCGCTGCAAGGCGCGCTCGCTCAAGCGGTCATCCTGCATCGCGCCGGCTACGACGTGTGGAGCTGGGAGGATCAGGCGCTCCTGCGCGCCTTCCGCTGGTTGCACGAGCAGGCGCAGTTTCCGCCGGAAGGCGACGACACCTGGCAATCGCCCCTGGTCGACTTCTTCTACGGCACGCAGTTCTGGGATGGCGGCCCGACGCGCCCGGGCAAGAACGCCGGCTGGACCGACTGGACGCATGCGCCGTCACGCAGCTGAGCCGATCCCGAGGGCGCGTCAAGACTCGCATCGTGTCGATTCGCGAGCCCGCCTGCGCGAATTGGCGACTCCCGGCGCCCCGTGGCAGGGCGACTTCCGAGGTGCCGGTGCCTCGGTTGCACGCCCGGGATGGCGCACGCTAGACTGCTGTGTAGCTCCCACAGTCCACACCCCCGAGATCATCCACGGGAGGCTCCTCCATGGCACGGCTCTCGCGCCGGATCGTCACCGCCGTGCTTGTTGCCTGCGCCCTCCCCGCTTCGATCGCACGCGCGAGCTTCGTCAACTTCGAGAGCCAGCACGTGCACCCGATTGCGCTCAGCCCGTCGGGGCAGCGCCTCGCCGTCGTGAACACACCGGACGCGCGAGTCAGCATCTTCGCGATCGACGGCGCCGGGCTCCTGTCGCCGGAGGTCGAGATCCCCGTCGGTCTCGAGCCGGTTTCGGCGGCTTTCCGAACCGACAACGAGATTTGGGTGGTCAATCACCTCTCGGACGCGATCTCCGTCGTGGATGTGACCATGGGATCCGTCGTGCGCACCGTCCAAACGGGCGACGAGCCGACCGACATCCTGTTCACGCCCGATCCGCTCGCTCCCGTCGTGGGCGTGCAGGCCGGGTCGTCGCGATCGACGCCGGGCCTGCAGCCGGTTCCGGCGCTGGACTGGGCCTGGGTTTGCGTCTCGCAGGAGAACCGCGTCCAGATCTTCGACGCAAACGATCCTGGAATGCCGCTTCACGAGATCGACATCCCTGGATCCGATCCGCGCACCATGGCCTACGACGCCGACCGCGACGCCGTGTACGTGGCGGTGTTCGAGTCGGGAAACAAGACGGCAGTCGTGCCGGCCGACATCCGTTCGGACCCCAACGGACCGTGGGGCGGGGACCTGCATCCGTACCAGCCCCCGTTGGATCCCTCGTTGGTCGTGCACCCCGGATCCATGCCCAACAACGGCGTCATCGTGAAGTGGAACGGCAGCGATTGGGTGGACGAAGGGGACGGCAACACCGTGGGCGTGTGGACGAGCCTGGTCCCGTGGTCGGTCGAAGACAACGACGTCATTCGCATTGGCGTCACCGCGAACCCCGCGATCACGGCGACCTACGAAGGCGTCGGTACGCTGCTCTTCGACATCGCCGTGGAACCCACCTCGGGCGATCTCCTGGTGACCAACACGGAAGCCCACAACGACGTGTACTTCGAGCCGAAGCTGATGGGAACGTTCGCGAGCAATCGCGTCACGCGCATCGACCCGATGATGGGCAGCGTCACTGCGCACGATGCCAATGCCTCGCTCGTCGGTGCCGAGCGCGTTTCGCAACCCGGGCAGCTCACTGTTCGGCCGAGCGACGGGCAGATCTTCTACACCGCGATCGGCGGGGCGCGCATCGGCGCGAGCCCCGACGGCGTGACGCACGCGCGGCTCCCGTACCGGGAGGGTGGCACCGGGATCGTGCTGGGCGCAAGCGGCGACAAGCTGTACGTCGTCAACCGCTTCACCAACGATGTGAGCGTGATCGACGCCGCCGGCGGCGCGTTGTTGCAGGAGATGCCCATCGGAAGCTCGAGCTTCGACCCGACACCCGACGTCGTGCGCAACGGTCGACCGTTCCTGTACACGGGAACCAAGTCGTTGAACAACGACCTCTCGTGCGCCACGTGCCACGCGTTCGCCAACATGGACAACGTGGCGTGGGACCTGGGCGACCCGACGGGTCAGATGGACCTGGTCACGCTCCCAGGCGGACAGAACGTGGGATTCCACCCCTTGAAGGGGCCGATGGTCACGCAGACCCTGCGCGGCCTCGAGGGCACGGGGCGGCTGCACTGGCGCGGGGATCGCGACGACTTCAATGCCTTCAACGGCGCGTTCGTGTCGCTCATGGGTTCCCCGTCGGAGCTCTCCCCGAGCGACATGCAGGCGTTCACGGATTTCATCCTCACGGTGAACTACCCTCCGAACCCGTTCGTGCCGCTCGACAACCAGCTCGCAGGCGATGCCTTGGCCGGCTTCAACCTCTTCAATCGCGAGAACGAGCAGCTCGAGGTGTTCTGTGGCGGCTGTCACGTGCTCGACGACAACCTGGGCACCAACGGTGCGCTGCAGTTCCTGCCGGGATCACGCGGCAACCAGTTCTTCAAGGTGCCGCAGCTCCGGAATCTGTACGAAAAGGTCAAGATCGACGATGCGTCGGCCGCAAATTCGAACGTCCGCAGCTTTGGCTTCTTGCACGACGGAAACACGGACAGCATCGAAGACTTCGTCACCGGACCCGGCCTGGCGTTGGAGACGAACGAGGAGCAGGTGGGGATGACCGCGTTCCTCAAGTCCTTCCCTACCGGGACCGCGAGCGCCGTGGGCCGGCAGTGGACGGTGACCGGGTGGACGAGCGCGCCAGTCTCCCAACAGCTGCCGACGCTGGAGCAACAGGCTGCCGACGGCAACATCGACCTCATCGTGAAGGGTGTACGCGGCGGCGAGCTGCGCGGGTTCCTCTACGAGCCCGGGAGCAACACATATCGCTCCGACAGCATCGGCGATGCGCCGCTCACGCGCATGCAGCTCTTCGGCGGCATGCTGCTCAACGACGTGCTCACGTTCATGGGCGTGCCGCCCACGTGCGGGACGCGCCTGGGAATCGACCGCGACGAGGACGGCTGGGGCGATTACGACGAGACGCAGTCGGGAACCGACCCTGCCGACCCCACGTCGTTCCCGCAAACCACCGACGCGCTCGAGAACGGCCGTCGGGCACCGGCGCGCACACAGATCACCGGCATCGCCCCGAACCCGTTCAATGCCCGCGCCGTCGTACGCTTCACGATGGCTACACGCGATCACGCCGCGGTCGCGATCTATTCGGCCGACGGACGGCGCGTCAAACAGCTGTCGCGCAGCTGGATCGGCCCCGGCGAGTTCACGGTTCGGTGGGACGGCACGACCGAAGCCGGAGTGCCGGCCGCCTCGGGGATCTACTTCGTCACGCTCGACACCTCGAACGCACGCGACCAGCGCAAGGTGACGCTCCTCAAGTGACTTGCGCCTGATGCGTCCGCCTCTTACGATCGAGTGACAGTCCAATTGCACCGCCTCACAACGTGGACGACAACGCGCTCGAATTCCGGAAGGAGGAGCCGCGATGCGTCACACGCGCATTCTCGTTTTCGTTTTTGCACTGGTTGCTCTGCCCTTCGCCGAGACAGCTGGTGCGCTGCCTCTCAGCGTCTACGGCGTCGATAGCAGCTGCAACTGCCTCTACGTCGTCGACGTGGACACGAACCGCAACGCCACGGTCACCCAGATCGGCAGCGGCCTAGGATTCGGATTGGTCGCCAGCTTGGCAACCGATATCGACGGAGCTCTGTTTGCGGTCAGCAACACCGGCGGCGGCGCGAGCCAAGGCGAGCTCATTCGCATCGACACCGCGACGGGCGTCGGCACATCCCTGGGAACGGGCGTCGGCGTCGTTGGCGGGCTCGCGATCACGCCGGTCAGCGTCCCGGGTCCTACGACGACCTGGCCCGCAGGAACGCTCTTCGGCACACGCAGCGTCACGGCCTCGACGGACGAGCTCATCGTCATCGACAAGACGAACGCCTCGGTCACCGTCGTCGGATCCACCGGCATGCGTATCTCGGGGTTGGCGTTTCGCGCCGACGGAACGCTGTTCGCAGGTGAGCTGGACGCGATGTCATCCAACGATCGTTTGTTGTCACTGAGCACTGCGACCGGTGCGTCAACGATCATCGGCACGCTGTCGCCGTCGGTCGACATCGTCGGCGCGCTGCTCTTCAACCCCAACGGCGAGCTTCTCGGGTCGGACGCCGCGACGACGAGCGCGCGTTTGTTCTTGATCGATCAGAAGACGGCACAGGTTTCGGAAGTGATCGCGCTTTCCAACGCCATCCCGCAGGGTCTGGCGTGGGAATCCGGCACGCTCACGTCGGTCGTTCCGGTCTCGTGGGGGCGAATGAAACGCGTGTACTGGTAACCCGTGGTTCCCGCACGCGCACGTTTCCACCGCTTGCCGGCGCTGAAACCGGCCTTGTTCAGGGGAGGTTTTCGAGCAGGACGATGTCGGTGTGCCGCGTACCGCGTTGCACCACGAGGAACGACGCGTCCGGCGCCCAGCTGTGCGTGAACAGCAGATCGTCACCCTCGAAGTGGGTCACCTGTTGCGGCGCGCCGCCCGGGACGCTCAGGAGATGCACGTTCATCGCGTCGCCCATGGTCGCAGCCATTGCCAGCGCGTCGCCGTCGGGATGCCAGCGCAGATTGATGAGCTCCAGGTTGCTCTGCACGGTGACCTGGATGCGCTCCTCCTCGAGTCCCTCCTCCATGGGAATGAGCATGATCTCCTGCTGCGGCGAGCCGGGCCGATCGCCGCCCCAGGTGGCGATCCACTTTCCATCCGGCGACCACTCGGCAAGCACGGCGCCTTGCTTCTCAGAGATGCGCTCGGGCTCGCCGCCCTCGAGCGGAATCTTGTAGAGGAACGAGCTGTCGCCTTGCGAGGAGACATAGACGACCCAATTGCCGTCCGGCGACCAATCGGGCCCATAGTTGGTGCTTCCGACCGTCGTGAGCTGACGGGCGTTTTGCCCGTCCGCATCCATGACCCAAACTTGCAGGTTGCCGTCCTTCTCGGACGCATAGGCGATCGACCTTCCGTCGGGCGACCAGCGCGACCAGAAGTTCTGCGCGTCGCCGAACGTGAGCTGCTTGCGATTCTGCCCGTCGAGATCCATGGCCCAGAGGTTGAGGTGACCGTCGGCCGTCGAGCTGAACAGCACGCGCGTGCCGTCGGGGTGGATGTCCGGCGCGCGCTGTGAATCGGTGCCGCGCGTCATGCGCTTCGTCCCAGCGCTGTTCGCCTCGGGCGTTCCGTCAATCGGCACCATCCAGAGATACGATTCGAGAATCGTCTTCTGCGCCGCGAGCGCGTTGCCGTCGGGGCGTGGCACGACGCCGGAATACAAGTCGAGATCGGCAGTCACGCGTCGCGCCTCTCCGGAAGCGGGGTCGACCTGCCAGATCTGTGCTTGCTCCACCCAGGATCTCGACCCAGACACGTAGAGCTGATTGCCATCGGGGCTCCATGCAAAGCCCGTCATCTGCATCCAACGGGGGCCCGGTGCGACACGTGGTGGTCCGCCATCGGCCGGCTTGATCATGAGCTTCGGGTGCAGAACGTCGTTCTTGTCGAGCTGGAAGTACGCCATGTCGCCGCGCGACGACCACAGAGGCCTCGCGATCAGGAGGGCTTCTTCCGGCGTGGTAAAAACCTCCTCGAGTTCGCCGACCTCGGTGAAGCTCGCGGTGAGGAACTTCGCCTGAAGGCCTTCGGAGCGCGAGAACAAGAAGCGTTGACCATCGGGCGAGAACGAAGGAGCGCTGTCGACGTTGCGCAGCACCTCGCGCGGCGCGCCGCCGACGGTCGAGACACGCCACAGCGTGCGTTCTCGTTCGTTGATGTTGCGCGTCGTGTAGAGCACCCAGTTTCCGTCCGGCGAGAACGCGATGTTTCCGAGCACGACGTCCTGGCGCGGTGGGACGATTTCGACCTCGCTCCCGGTCGCCATCTGCCGAAGGAAAATGGCCTCGTTGCCGTCGACGCTGGTGTCGTAGGCCATGAAGCGCCCGTCGGGTGAGAACGCTGGTGCCCCCGCCTGACCGCTGGTTGTGACCTTCGTGACGCGAAGCGGTGCGTTCGCAGTCGGAGTCGCAACGCCCCCGCGACCGCGTCCCATGAGAAAAAACGCCGCGGCCACGACCGCCACGACTGCAATCCCTACGATGACCAGGAGCGGCTTCCCGGACTTCGGCTGCACCGCGGGCGCGGCACCGG
>JBFJHN010000093.1:0-7270 GCA_041613275.1 Candidatus Krumholzibacteriia bacterium
CGCAGGCTTAGGCTCAATGCACGCAGGCTTCGATGTGATCGCGCGCGCGTATGAGAGCGACGACGACTCGTGGAACGAGCACTGTTCCGCAGCGGTTTCGCCTTGGGTGTCGTGCAGCCGACATGCCAGCTGTGTGCAATGCGACGGCTCAAATGACCCGCGAGGCGATTGATGTCGGCGTTTGCGACGGATGTAGGGTCTCGTGACACATGCGTACGACGCACCGTCAGGTCTGCTGTGCAAACCGTGGCTGCCGTGGTGGAAATCGTGGCTGTCGCCGTGGAAGTCGTGTCTGTGACGGATGCCTGACCTGCAACACGCATGGTTTTCCGCACGTATGCGTTGATGGTGGAACCCCTGAAGGCTGCAGCGAAAAACCCCTTTTTCGGGAGGATCCTCATCATGCGGGGAAGCCGTCGAGGTCCCGTCACGGTCGTCGCGGCCGTGCTCGTCATCTGTGCAGTTTCCGTTTCGTCCGCGGGCTTCGCGGCCTCGGCGGGAACATCCGTTCACGAAACGTTTGCCGTCACCACGACGCCGATCAGCGGCATGAGCCCGTATCCCGACGGCGGAGATCCGAACGATCCGCACGCGGTGACCGCGTGCAACGGCGGTCTGCAGTTCGGCGTGGTGTATCGTAACAGCGAGACCGAGCCTCACCTGGCCGTGAACCCCACCGACCCAGAAAACATGATCGCCGCCTGGCACCAGGATCGTTGGAGCACCGGCGCAGCGCAGGGCGTCATGAGCGCGTACACCACGGACGGCGGCGCCACGTGGACGCTGGTCTCGATTCCGTTCACGAACTGCGCCGGCGCGGATCCGAGGGACGAGGTGGCGTACGCCCGCGCGTCCGATCCGTGGATCTCGTTCGGACCCGATGGCACCGCGTACTACATGGCGCTGGTCACGGACTCTTCGGCGTCGGGTCGCAACGGCATGGCGGTCGCCAAATCGACGGACGGCGGGGCAACGTGGTCGGAGCCCACGACCATCGCGGCCAGCCGTGCGCGCGGCGCGAAGTCGCGCGCGCTGTTCCACGACAAGAACACGATCACGGCGGACCCGCACGATCCCAACCTCGTGTACGCGACGTGGAACATCTTTCGCAACGGCGCCATCCATCAGGTCTTCAGCCGCTCGACCGACGGCGGCGACACCTGGGGGCCGGCGCGTCCCGTGAACAAGAAGGAAGTCGTCGGCAAACACGTCGGCGTCTTCTTCCGGCAAGGCGCGCAAATCGTGGTCTTGCCCGACGGCACGTTGTTGAACGTGTTCTATCGCGGCCTGTTCGATCCGCGCGGACGCGGCGGGCAGTTCGTGGCGGTCGAGCAGGCCATCTATCGATCGTTCGACCAGGGACGTCATTGGGAGCGCCTGGATACGCCGATCTCCGGCGTCGTGCCCACGGGCGGGTTCGACGTCGAGCTGGGAATCCCCCTGCGAGACGGCAGCCTGTTGCCCGAGATCGCCGTCGATCGCAGCAGCGGCAACGTGTACGTGGTGTGGCAGGACGGTCGCAACAGCATCTTCGGCGCTTCGAGCGTGATGATCTCGAAGTCCGAGGACGGCGGCGATACCTGGACCGACCCCATCCCCGTGACCGACGTCTCGAATCCGGGCAACCAATCGTTCCTGCCGGCCGTCGCGGTGGCCGACGACGGCACCGTGGGTATCGTCTACTACGACTTCCGCAACGACGTGTTCGGCGATGCCGTGCTGGACACCGACGTGCACCTCGTGATGCTCGACCCGGACCTGAACATCATGGGTGAGGAGCGTCTGACGCCAACGTCGTTCGACATGCGCCAGATGGTGATCACGGGCGGCCGCGGATACTTCCCGGGTGACTACATCGGCTTGGTCGCCGCGGGGAACGACTTCGCGACCGCGTTCACGGCGGCCAACAACCTTGGCTTGCCGGTGGACTTCCCGCAGAACAACAACGGCACGTTCGTCGACTCGCACAATCGGCAGGACATCGTGTTCGCGCGCGTCTCGCGCCCGTCCGCGACCGGCCCGACACCGCTGCCGGGAGTGAGCTCGTCGCGAGACGCGTCGGAGCGCGTGAGCGCAGCGCCGGCACGTCGCTCGGGCGCTCTCCTGGAGGCCAACGCGCCGAATCCGTTCAACCCGAGCACGACGCTGGCGTTCGAGCTGTTCGAGCCGGGCGCAGCCGAGCTCGACGTGTACGACGTGGCGGGACGCCACGTACGGCGGCTCGTGCACGGCGCCTGGCGCGAAGCGGGCCGTCACGAGGTCGTTTGGGACGGCCGCGATGAGCACGGAGCGCAGGTCGCGGCGGGCGTCTATGTCTATCGCCTGCGCGTGGGCAGCCTCGAGCAGACGCGCCGCATGGTGCTTTTGAAATAGCCGCGCCTCCGGGGCGCTTCGTTGCCTGCAGCCCGATCCCGACGAGGCTCGCCCGTGTGAGTCTCGGCTTGCGCCGGCGGTACGACACCGCCGGCGCGGGCGTTTTGGGGCGTCCTGCGCCTCGCCTGGAATGGGGGCTTCCGCCCCACCTCGCCAACCGGTCTCGGCTGCATTATCCTTGAAGAAGTCGTCCACGGGCGGTCGGCGGGATCGCGTCGGTTTCCGGCGCGTCACGATAAGGAGATCCCATGCCCTGCTGTGGGCGTGCTGCCCTCGCTTTCCTCCTGGCAATCGCGTTTGCCGCGAACGTCGCGTACGCCAACCCGTCCCAGACGGCCGAGTACACGGTGACGTTCGACGCCACGTGGAGCCCGCAAACGCATCCGAACAGCTTCCCGCCCAACCCGCACTTCTCCGGTCTGATCGGCGGCACGCACAACGCTACGGTCAGCTTCTGGCAGGTGGGCGGCCTGGCGAGCCCCGGCATCGAGAACATGGCCGAGATCGGCTCGAAGTCGCCGCTCATCACCGAGATCACAGACGCGATCGCAGCGGGCACGGCCGACTCGCTGATCTCGGGCGGCGGCATCAACCCGAGCCCGGGAAGCGTGAGCGTTTCGTTCCAGATCGACCTGGACTTCCCGCTCGTGACGCTCGTTTCGATGATCGCGCCGAGCCCCGACTGGTTCGTGGGGGTCTCGGGCCTGAGCCTGCTGGAGAGCGGCGACTGGGTGGACGAGAAGATCGTGCAGCTCCTGCCGTACGATGCGGGCACGGACAGCGGGCCGACGTACACCTCGCCCAACCAGGACACGAATCCCGCCGACCCCATCACGCTGATCACGACGCTGCCCGCCGGCAACGGCGTTCCGTTCGGAACGTTCACCTTCACGCGCGACATCGTGAGCTCCAACGGGCCGTCGGCGCCCGCGCGTACGCGGTTGCTCCGCAACGTGCCGAACCCCTTCAACCCCACGACGCGCGTGAGGTTCGACCTGGCGCAGGACGATCACGTGACGCTGCGGGTCTACGACGTCAAGGGGCGACTGGTGCGCACGCTCATCAACGCGCGACTGCCCGAGGATCGGCACGAGTGCGTGTGGGATGGGACCGACGACCAAGGGATGACGCTGCCCAGCGGGACGTACTTCTATCGCCTGCGGGCGACGCACGCGACGCAAACTCGCAAGATGATGCTCGCGAAGTGATCGCGGACGACTCACGCACGGACTCGGGAGGACAGCCTTGAACGAATCGCTTCGGAACACGCTCGCCATTCTCGGCTACAACACGTGGCTCTTCCGGAACGCGCTCAAGGACGTCGACCCCGAGCTGGTGGGATACCGCGTCAACGAACACACGAACACGTTCGATCGCCTGGCGGGACACGTCGCCGTCGGCCGCTTCGGCATGGCGCGCATGCTGCACATCGACGTTCCCGAGCCGGGCTGGGGCTCGTTCCAGGAGCTCGGCATCGGCAAGCAGTTCGACCCTCGGCGCGAGGTGCCGCCCGTCGAGGACATCCTCAAAGTATTCAACCGGATTTCTGAGCCGTTTCTGGCCGCGCTGCCTGAAGTGTCCCCGCAGCTGTTGAACGCGCCGGCGTCGCTCCCCATTCCGGGCGACAGCCCGAAGATGGGCGACCAGCTTGCGTTCATGACCATGCATGAGACCTATCACATCGGGCAGCTGGGCCTGTTGAAGAAAAGCATGGGCGGCAACGAGATCATGTCGGCGTGAGGGTCGGGGCGGTCGGGCTCGCGGGTGTTGGCGGCGTCACCAGACGCGGGACTGCAGCGCGTCGACGAACAGCCGATCGCGGCCTTCCTCGGCCGAGATCACGAGGATGAAGCTGCTGCCGTCGTAACGATGCACGGTGATGATCGTGTCTTCGAAGAAGCCCTCCGAGTATTGCGTCTCGACCTCTTCGATTTCTTCGTAGCGCGCAATCTCGGCGAGGAACTCCTGCGTGCTTTCGTCCTTCCAGTACGACACGACCTTGTTGTCCGTCAGCATGTTGCCGTCGTTGCGCATGTCGAAGAGGTCCTGCGAGTAGAAGTACAGGACGTCCTCGTTGTCCTCCAGCAAGCCTGCCTGGCGCAGGAACTCGACGTCGCGATCCCACATGTTGGTCCCCGAAACCACCTGTGTGCTGGGAATGATGCTGAGCGTCGAGATGATGACGAAGAGCACCAACGGGCCGCAGGTGGCCGCGAGCACCCAGTGGCGTGGCCGCCACTCGGAGTTCTTGCGCAGCTCTTGCGGGCAGCCGCGGTTCAAGAACGCGATCTGCGACATCACCGGGAACAGCGGCAGGAACGACAGAATCGACACCAACCAGAACGGATCGGGTAGGCGCCACAGCGCCGAGATGACGATGTAGGCCAGGAAGAGACCGACCGCGTGGTTCTTCGAGATCCCGGCGTCGTCGTCGCGCGCGCGGTTGATGTCGACGATCAACGGATGCAGCCACAGCGGCGCGAAGAACGCGCGCCAGAACGGTCGGATCTTCAAATTGTCGCGATCGCGCACGTAGGCCCAGTTGCGATAGAACCAGTAGATCTCGTAGATGCCGAAGGTCAGAAGCGACAGCGCCACCATCTTCAGCTTGGAGACCGGGTAGTACTGCGGCTTCGGCTCTTGCGGCTTCAGGTGGAACGTTGGATCCGGTGCGTCCGGGTCGATCGGAGCGTCGGGGTCGATCGGAGCGTCCGGGCCGGCGGGCTCGTCGAACGGCGTGTAGGGCGCATCGTCCGATGTGAATGGCTGTTCGAAAGGATCGCCGGACGATCCCAGGGGCCTGTTTTCGTAACGGTCGGACATGATGCGCCATTCGCTGGAACGGTTCGGTTCGACGATGGACTCGCCGCGTCCCGGTGCAGCAAGCGCGGTGCCGGCGGAGAAACGCATGGACGTGTGTGGAAGGAGCGGCGAAGCGGCGGGGATTGCGCACGGGGAGGCAGGGTTGCGCGCTGGGTTCAATCGGACTGCGGGGTCACGCGCCCGCGCGCGGTCAGGCGCGGCGTGCGGGAACGTTGCGCAGGAGCTCTTCGTTGGTCGGGTACTTCTGGATCAGGTTGATGAGGATGTCCATGGCCTCGCGCGGACCGCGGTCGAGCAGGACGCGCCGCAGCTGTGTGATGCGCGCGAGGTCGTCGGGGGTTTGCAGGCGCTCTTCCTTGCGCGTACCGCTGGACTCGATGTTGAGCGCCGGGAAGACGCGCGCCTCGGCCAGCTTGCGGTCGAGAACGATCTCGCTGTTGCCGGTCCCTTTGAACTCTTCGAAGATCAGCTGATCGGCGCGTGAGCCGGTGTCGACCAACGCCGTGGCGATGATCGTCACCGAGCCGCCGCCTTCGGCATTGCGCGCCAGTCCGAAGAACTTCCGCGGCACGTCGAGAGCGCCCACATCCACGCCGCCCGACATGGTTCGGCCGCGGCCGCGACCGCCGCCCTTGAGATTGAACGTGCGCCCCATGCGCGTGAGGCTGTCCACGAGGACGACGACGTCGCGGCCCACCTCGAGCTCGGCGCGGATGAAGGCAAGCGTCAGCTCGGAGAGGTCGACGTGCTCCTGGAGCGATTGATCGATGGAGCTGGCCAGCACCATGGCGTCCGTGGAGCGACGGAAGTTCGTGACTTCTTCGGGTCGCTCGTCGATGAGGAGCACGATGACGCGAGCGCCGGGAGCGTCGGCGCGAATGGCCTTGGCCAGCTGCTCCAGCAGCATCGTCTTCCCCGCCTTGGGCGGCGAAACGATGAGCGCGCGCGTCCCCTTGCCGATCGGTGCGATCAGATCGACGATGCGCATCGTGACATCGCCCGTGGCCGCCAAATGGAAACGCTCGTTCGGGTCGATGGCCGTCAGGCGGTTGTAAGGCGTGCGCTTCTGAAAGACTTCGAGCGGCACGCCGCACACCGACTCGATCTCGGCCAGCTCGCGGCCCCGGCGACCGTTGCGGAAGGTGCCGACGACCTCGGCACCCTCGACGAGACGTTGGACCAGCGCCTGGCGGACGAACACGTCGCTTCGATCGGCGCGGAACGAGAACTGCGGACTGCGGAGCACGCCGGCGCCGTCGGACCGCCGCTTGAGCACACCGCGAACGGTTTCGGACATGGGGGTTGGGGCTCCTGAGCAAAGGGAGGTCGCGGCGGCCATCGCCGGGCCGCGGGGCGCGACGGCTGCATCCTAGCCAAGCGTCAAGCCGAGTGCAACGAAACCCGGTGCCGCCGAGACGATTTTTGCACCGGCGCGGCTCCCCCGCTCGGGGTGCGGCGCTTGGCCGTGCTTACACGCATTCGCTCAGCGCGAGTATTGGTCGATGACGCGCTCGATGCCGCGCTGGCAGACGCGGCAGAAGCCGACCTCGTCGCGCGTGAACATGATGCAGTCGATCTCGGGACGGTAGAGACCGACCGGCTCGTAGCTTGCGCCCTCGAAAGCTCCCACACGACCGGCGTGCTTCTGCTTGGCGAGGTATGGCGTGGTCCACGCCTTGACCTCGTCGAAGAAGCCGTCCATCACCTGCTCGGAGACGCGCTCGGCACGCAGCTCACGCCGGCGCTCCTGGTAGGCGGCCATCGTCTCTTCGTACTTCTTCTTGTCCCAGGGCGTGGGCAGCGGCGTCCCGTCCGCGACGAGGTCGCGCCACTTGAGCGTGGCGGGGTCGTGCAGGGCGGTGACGTTCGGTTCCCACGGCTCGGGGTGGTGCGCTGCGCCCGTTTCGTACGCCACGGACGACGTGTAGTACTCGTCGCCCAGGCCGGCGAAATGATGGCCGAACTCGTGAACGAACAGATAGTCGGCGTAGCCGGCGCGCACGGATGCCGTGGCCTGGAAGTTGAAGATACCGCCGCCGCCGTACTGCTCCTCGTTCATCAGGATCTCGACGAA
>JBFJHN010000094.1:0-7194 GCA_041613275.1 Candidatus Krumholzibacteriia bacterium
CGGCATCGGATCGTCCCGCCGGGCTGAGCAACGCGAGCAAGCAGTTGCGCCGAGCGATCTGGGATCCGTTAGCCGACGCGCTCGAGGGTGTCGAGACGCTGTACCTGGTGCCCGATGGCGCGTTCCACTTGATCGATCTCTATGCGCTTGCGCTCGACGACGGCCGATTTCTGGTGGAGATCGGCCCGCAGATCCGATGGCTCGACAGCGGCCGCGACCTTGCGCTCTACGCGGCAAGCGTTGCCCGAAAGCTGGACGAGCCGACGATTCTGGCCGTCGGCGATGTGAATTTCGACGAGCGCGCCGCTTCGGTCGGGACCACGGGCGACGGAACGCGCAACGTCGCTTTGTACCGCGGAGTCTCCGCTTCGTGCGACGTCTTTCGTCAAACGCGGTGGTCGCCGTTGTCCCAATCGATGCAGGAGGTCGAAGCCGTCGAGGCCGCGTTCGATGCCTCGCGCGTCAGACGGCTGGCTGGAACGCACGCGACCGAGGAGTGCTTCAAGGAGGAGGCGGCGGGGAACGACGTTCTGCACATCGCAACCCACGGGTTCTTTCTGAACGATCGATGCGCGGGTGCCGAGACCAATCCGCTTCTGCTTTCGGGGCTCGTCTTCGCCGGCGCCAACCAGCGCGAGGTGAGCGAGACGCAGGACGACGGCATTCTGACGGCCGAGGAGGTTGGCGCGCTGGACCTCCGGAACGTCGAGCTGGCCGTGCTGTCGGCGTGCGACACGGGCCGGGGCGAGGTTGCCGTGGGTGAGGGTGTCTTTGGTCTGCGACGCGCGTTCCACGTGGCCGGCGTCTCGACGGTTGTCATGAGCCTGTGGCCCACACCGGATGCCGCAGCGCAGGGATGGATGGCCCAGTTCTACTCCGGCCTGGGGCAGGGGCGATCCATCGCGCAATCCGCCCGCGACGCGAGCCTGGCTCGCTTGGAGCAGCTGCGCGCTCAGCGCCTGCCGACGCATCCCCAACATTGGTGCGGATTCATCGCGGCAGGCGACTGGCGCTGAAGCGGGTTATTTCATCAAGACAGCTTTCTTCGTTTGTTGCACGGTCGTCGTCTCGAGACGGAACACGTAGACCCCGCTGGAGACTCGTCGTCCCGCATCGTCGCGTCCGTCCCAGGTCACTTCGTGCCGGCCTACGGGAAAACTTGCGTGCGTCAGGGTGCGCACGCGGATCCCGCGCAGACTGTAGATATCGATCCTGACCCGCTCGTCGACCGCGAGGTCGAACGACACGGTCGTCGACGGATTGAACGGATTGGGGTGAATGCCGGCGAGCTTCGTCCTCTTCGGGGCAGCATGCCGATCGTGAACCGGATCACCTGCCGCTTTCACCAAGTCGTCGTCGTCGTGCTGCGACGGGGCGCGAAGCTGCAGCGGCGGTCCCAGCACGAAGAGGTCGGGGACGACGCTGCCCTTCTTGCCCTTGTCCTCGTACCGGAGCGCGATGGTGGCGTTTGCGCCCGATGTTTGGAGCAGCGCCAGCGCCTCGTTCGTTGGGTACTCCAGAACGAGGTCGACCAGGTGGTCACCGGTCGCGTCGAAGCGACGATGGGATATCGGCGCGATCTCGTCCCGATGGTTTCCGATGCGCGCGCGGCTCGGCTTGATGTGCCGCGTGTTCACGACCGCGTCGTCCAGAGTCGCGCTGCCGGGGATGACAACGAAGAAGGACGATTCCGCCGCGTCCAGCCCCGTGCCGTCGGCAAGAAAGCCGTTCGCGCCTCTTGCGTTGCCAGACTGGTCGTGGGGCACGAGCACGCACGCGGTCTCTTCGGTTGAGGCCCCTGACGGGTTCGTCGCCGTATAGACAATCGTGTACTTGCGGCCCGTCCCCGTGCCGGACCGTTCCGACCGCAGCTGGAAGTCGAAATCCGCGGTGCCGAAGTCTGCGCCCTGGATGTCGTTTGCCGTGTCGCCGTCACCGAGACCGTCGTCGGGCTCGTTGCTCGTGATCGACGTCAGCTCCACCGTGGCGTCGGGAGAAGCAGTTGCGGTGACCGCGATGTCGACCAGCTCGTGGTTCGGGGGCCACAGGACGTCGCGGTTGAGCTCGAGCGTCAGCTCCGGCGGGTTGACGGTCGCGCAGTCGGCGACGTTGCCCCCCGGAACAACCGTTGGATTGAGAACGTAGCAACCCGCGGTCACGGTTGTGAGGGTGAAGTTCGGGGAATCGCATCGAGTAAACAGTGGCACGGGGGCAAACGGGGAGGCGGGCGGAAACTTGCGGCGCACCTGAATGACAACGTCGCTCCCGACATTGGTGAAGCTGAGCATGTCGATTCTGATCAGCGCTCGATTTCCGCGCAGGCAGATGTTCCACGCCATGTTGATCCCGCCAGTGCCCGAGATTTCGTTGTCCGGCGTTCGGATGTCGGTCCCGACGACGACCGTGGGATCCGGAATGCCTGTGAACGAGGGTGGGAACGGACTGACGGGGATTCCGTCGATGCTCAGCTCGATTCCGGTGAGCTCTTGAATGTTCGGCGGAACGGTTGCGTCGTACCGGATGCCGACCCAAATACTCTTCAGAGGCGTAACGTTCGTGTCCCAGAATCCGAAGTTCCTCGACAATTCCGGGTTGTCGTAGATGCCAAGCTCACAGCCGGGGCAATCATCAGCCTGAGCAAGCGTGATCCCGGGCGCGAGCAACAACGAAAGCGCCACAAGCAACGGCAGCGCGAGCGACCAATGCCTCATGATAGTTCCCCCCCATACTTGAGAGTATTGGACGGAGGAAATATGGGTCGTACCCGAGTAAATAGCAATGGCACAATCGCTCGCCGCACTCGCGCGCTCACTCGTTCTCGTCGCGGCCTACGCTCGAACGAGAGCCAACGTCCCACGAGCGCGCCGGATACACGTCGCCGCGTTCGTCCTCTTCGATGCGAAGCGTCTGCGAAGTCGCAGGGCGATCGTGGTGGATGGAGGGTCAAGCCGGAGCGGAGGCGCCAGAGCAAAACGATGCTCCCATGCCCCGCTCGCAATCGACTCAAGCCAGCCGCTCAAGAAGGTGAGGCCGGTCCACTCGCCGAGGGAGACGACCTGCAGCCGGCGGGAGAGGATCGTTGGCGCTCCCGAAACGTCCCGACTGCGAGAAGAGCGTCTTCCGGTTTGCCGCCGCCTTAAATGTTCAAATTTTCTCTTGTTTTTAATTCAAAACAGTGCCATATTTTTAATATGGCAAGAACGAAGAAGCCCAGGACCCTGACACTGCGTAGCGGCGCGCAGCGTCGCGCGATCGCCTCGCCGCTTCGGCTCGAATTGATCGGGCTGTTCGTCGACGGCAAGCCGCTGTCCGTCGCCCAGATCGCCCGGCGCATGGGCCGGCCTGCGACGGCGATCCACTACCACGTACGCCTCCTGGAAAGAGCCGGCCTCCTGCGCCGCGTCGGCGAGCAGCGGTCGGGCAGCCGCAGCGAGGCGCTGTACCGGCCCGTGGCGGAGGTCTTCGAAATGGAAGCGCCCGGCCACACGGCGTCGGAAGACCCCGAGGCGGCGATCAAGACCCTCTCCATGGCGTTTCGCATGGCCGTCGGCGACATGAGAGCGGCGTTCGAAGACTCCACGGTGCGCACTTCTGGCCCGGGGCGGAACTTCGTTGGCGGACGCTTTCACTGCCGCCTGTCCAAGGCGGAGCTGGCCGAACTCAACCGCCATCTCCGACACATCGAGAAGATGCTGTCGCGCGCCCCCAGCACCGCCGAGCCGTCGCCGCACGACACCTTCATTTCGCTGACCCTGGCTCTGATGCCGCTTCGTAACCGGGAGGTTCAAGCGTGACACTCGACCGCGTGGATCACGACTCTATCCTCGGACGTACCCCCTTTCACTCCGGGAGCAGCTGACGCAATGAAACGGATCACGCGGATCGTTCTTGTGGTCGAGATCGTGCTGGCAGCGGTGGGGCTCGGCGTGAGCAGATGGACCGGGACGCCGATTCTCGAGATCACCCGGGTCGACCTGACTTCCATCGTCTTGGCCTTGGCCGCGACACTCCCGCTCCTCGCGCTGCTCTTCGTGGGCATGCGCGAGGAAGTCAGGTCCCTCGCTTGGCTCCGTGAGATGTTCCACAAGTTCATCATCCCGACTTTGGGCAATCTCTCCACGTTCGAGATTCTCCTGGTCTCGATCATGGCGGGGTTCGGCGAGGAGGTGTTCTTCCGCGGGTTCCTGCAGGGGGCGCTGGGCCGCGTCTTCAACCCGTGGATGGCTCTCGTGCTGGTGAGCATTCTGTTCGGCTTGGCGCACTACGTGTCGCTTCGCTACGCCATCGTGACTGCGTTGATCGGGGCCTACCTGGGAGCGTTGTTTCTCTGGACCGGGAACCTCTTCGTGCCGATGGCGGTCCACGCGTTGTACGATTTTGTCGCGATTCTCATGATCTTGCGCATGGCGAGGCAGCCCGTGGCGCGGCAGCCTGTGCCGCGGCAGCCCGTGCCGCGGGAGCCCGCAAGTGCGGATCCGTCCATGACAAGCGTTTCCGGCCCGCGTACACTGCCATGATGCTCAAGACTCTCGTGTGCGAACCGGAGTTGCTGGCCAAGGACCTGCACGGCCGAGTCTACGTCGTGACGGGAGCCAACTCAGGCGCTGGCCTCGCCACGATGACGCAGCTGGTCCGTCAGGGCGCGCACGTGATCGCTGCATGTCGCAGAGTCGAAGCGGGCGACGACGCGATTCGGGACCTCTCGAAGGAGGCCGGTTCTGCCGAGGTCATCGGTTTGGATCTCGGGAGTCTGGCGTCCGTGCGAGCGTTCGCTCGGAGTTTCCTGAACAAGCACGACCGTCTCGATGGCCTCGTCAACAATGCCGGGGTCATGAACACCCCCGAAGGCAGGACCGCCGACGGCTTCGAAACCCAGTTCGGCACCAACTATCTTGGGCACTTCCTGCTCACGGAGCTGCTGTTGGACGTCCTGCGAAGGAGTGCGCCTTCTCGAATCGTGTGCGTGTCGAGCGTGGCACATGTCGGCGTCAGAAAGCGGAAGGCCGAGATCCATCTGGACGATCTCAACTACGACGAGCGCCCTTACAACGGCATCGAGGCCTACAGCCAGTCCAAGTTGGCAAACGTCCTCCACGCCCTCAATCTCGCCAAACGTCTCGAGGGTACCGGCGTCATCGCGGTCTCGGTGCACCCGGGTTGGATCCGTTCCAACCTCGTCAAGCACACCATGCCCGTGTGGATCCAGAACGTCGTGATGAAACCATTCGGCAGGATATTGGGGATGATGTCGAGCGAGGAGGGTGCACAAACCACGCTGCACTGTCTCCTGGACGACGAAGTGCCCCGTCACAGCGGTGCGTACTACAGCCAGAACAGTCTCCTTTATCCCAGCAAGAGGGATCGTGCTGGAGGCTGGCCGATGGAGTCTCCCAACCCGCATGCGCGGGACGAGCTCTTGGCCGAGAAGCTGTACGAAGCGAGCCTTCAGCTGGTGGGGCTCTCCGCGGCTGCGACGTAGGACCCGACGGACATCGGTGTCGATGAGGGCTCATTCACGAGAATGCCCTGCAACAGGTTCCGTTGCAGGGCATTGGTGAGCCACAAACCTGACTCGAGTCGACCGCGCGATGGCAGCACTTCACGCGGGTCGCCAGAATCTCCCATCCGTCAAGGAGCCGGAAGGCAGGTGGAGTACACGACCCAGTAGTCTTTCCCCGCCCACGCAACGGCCATCTGGGCGATGTTCAGGGGAAATCCGTTCTCGCCCAACACGTGATTTCCGTCGGCGTCGATCGCGTGGAACACGAAAGAAGCGTAGTTTTCCAATCCGAAATCATGCTGCTCGATGCTGTAACCGGCGACCTCCCAGGCAGCCAGGCAGCTTCCCAGTTCGCTCTGGACCAATCCGTTGATACGCCCGGCATTGCCATCCGCAGAGACTTGGCTCACCCCGATCGTGCAGGCTGCGGCGACAATGAAAAGAGCGAGAAAGATGTGAGCGAGACTCTTCATGACATGCAACTCCAAGGCGTGGTTTTGGATGAATCCGTGTTCGCGCTTCGGTTGCGATCTGCCCATGCAAGGGCGAGTTGAAGCTGACGACCCTAGCGCATGATTGGCAGGAAGACAAGCCTGCGACATGTCGTTGATCCCCCCAACAGAAAGGCACCCGCTCGTGATCGAACGGATGCCTTGTCTAAACCCCTGCGAGGTCGCAGCTCGTCGTTTTGGGGCGGCAGAGTTTACTTGCCGACGACGGTGGCGCCGAAGAAGCTCAGCACGTCGCCGATGGGGTTTGCGACAGCATCGAACGAGCTGCCCGCAAACAAGAGCCCGACGGCGTTGGGGTTCTTGCGTACGTCTTCGACCATGAGCGACCCGGAGTCACCACCTGCAATGAAGGTCGGGAAGTTGCTCACGATGATCTGACCGGTGAAGGTTTTGGTGAATGCCGCGCTGCCAGCGCACTCGTCGTCGTACTGCACCATGACCGTGGCATTCAGAAAAGTGACTTGGCTACGCGTCAGCCCCGTCGTCCGGCCATGCTTCTTGACGCGCTGACCGATGAAGGCCGCGACGCCGGAGCCCGCAGCCGGCTGGCCGATCTTCTCGATTGCGCCGGAGAGATCCACGTTCCCCGGGTTTCCGCTGAGAATCGTCGCCGAGGAGCAGTCCACGTTGTTGTTCGGAAGGGCGCTGGTCCTCACGAGGCTGGCGACCGTCGTGGCGGCGTTGGCGTTGCAGCCCACGTCGATGAGGCCCGGGCTGATGATGGGGTCGCCCGTCTGCGCGGTTCGGCCGTTGCCCCCGAGCACGATGTCAGCCTCGAACACGTGGTAATTGCTCAGAATGCGTGTCTGACCGCCGAGGTTGATGAGTGCGCCGAGCGTTCCGCCGCAGCAGTACCCATTGGCGAGGTCGTGTCCCCAGCCGCCCGAGACACCCATCTTGATTCCGCCTTTGCCGCCACCGCCGCCGTTTCCACCGCCGCCACCGGGTCCCTTCAAGGCGACGAACCTGCCGGTGACCCGCTGCCGAACGGGAATGCCGTCCAGCTCGATGGGGAGCTTGCCCGCCGGCGACTCGGTCTCGGTGAAGATTGTGATGACGAGCTCGCCGGTCTCGTCTACACCCACGCCGGTTCCGACGACGTGGGGCAATCCCATGAGCGCGGGGGTTTGGCGTTCCTGTACGGCAATCACCTGCTGCACGCGCGGGTTTGCCTTGGTGTAG
>JBFJHN010000095.1:0-7160 GCA_041613275.1 Candidatus Krumholzibacteriia bacterium
CGACGAGATCGCCAAGCTCGAAAAGCAGGTGTCGGACCTCCAGCGCGAGGCCCTTGTGATGCGTATCGAGCTTGGATTCCCACATCGGCAGATTGCAGAGGAGCTCGGCAGGACGACCGAGGACGCAGCGCGCATGATCGTGGCGCGCGCCCTGACGCGCATGGCAAAGCTAATGCATGAGCAGGAGAAGGGCGCCCTGGCGCGGTGAGACCTGTGCTTTAGGTCTCGCGCGGGCCTTCGATCGCGCCGCAGCGCGCAACGCCACGCCCAGGATCGTTCGCTGTCGACGCTGGAACAGTTAACCAGGGTGGCTCCGAGTTCGGATCGACACGGACGCCGCATGCAGAGCAGGAGAAGTGACCGATGAGCCGGGATGACGACACTCTCTTGAAGCTCGCGACCGCGATCGTCGACGGCAAAGCAATCGGCTGGGAAAAAGCCGAGGAACAGGCCGTCACGGATCAGGGGCGCGCCTTGTTCCGTCAGATGCGAGTCCTCGCCGAGGTCGAACGCATGAGCCGCGAGCTCGATCCTGCGACTTGGGGTCATCTCGAGATCCGCGAAAAGGTCGGGGAAGGGACCTTCGGCGACGTGTATCGCGCCTGGGACCCGACGCTCGCGCGCGACGTGGCGCTCAAGTTGTTCAAAAGCACCGTCGTGAGCGCACCCGGCCAGGCCGATTTCGCCAACGACGTCTTGAAGGAAGGGCAGCTCCTTGCGCGGGTTCAGCACCCGAACGTGACGGCCGTCTACGGCGCCGGAATCCACGATGGGCGCGTCGGCCTGTGGATGGAGCTCATTCGCGGCCGTTCGCTCGACCAGATTGTGCAAGAGCACGGTGCAATGGGTGCGGCTGAAGCCGTGAACATCGGGCTCGAGCTCTGCCGAGCACTCGCAGCGGTGCACGGCCAGGGGCTCGTTCATGGCGACATCAAAGCGCGCAACGTGATGCGCGAGGACCGCGGACGCATCGTTCTGATGGACTTTGGCGCCGGCCGCGACAGGCGAGTGGCCAACGACACGCTTCGCACGCTGCCCCATGGCACCCTGTGCTACATGGCTCCCGAGCTCCTACGCGGTGAGGAAGCGTCGCCGCAGTCGGACATCTACAGCTTGGGAGTTCTCCTGTTCAAGCTCTTGACCCTCTCGTATCCCATCGAAGCACACACGCTCGGGGAGCTGGAGCTCAAGCACACCCGTGGTGACACGACGCTGCTGCGAGACCTGCGCGCCGATCTCCCCGACACGTTCGTTCGCGTGGTCGAAAAGGCGCTCGCCCCCACCGCCGGCGAACGCTTCTCGAGCGCGGGCGAGATGGAACGGGCGCTTTCGGAGGTCCAGCAAGCGCAGGTTCAGCACGGGGCTTTGAAGCAGCGCCGCACAGGCGCGGCCTCGAGTAGAGCGGGCTCGCGGCGCTGGCTGATCGCGGCAACGGTCTTGATTGCGGTGATCGCGCTTTGGCCGTTTGCCCAGCGCTTCGTACGCGAGCCCGAGAATCTCACCGAGCGGCCACCGAACGACGCTGCGCCACGCCCCACCGCGGGCTCCGACGCGATCCGCGCGACCGAGACGTTCCAGGCTCAGGCGACGTTCTTCCGCCGGCTTCCGAGCGGGGCACGACGTCCGTTGCAGCCGGGTTCGCGCCTCGGCGTGGGAGACGGGCTGTTCCTCGAGTTCGAGGCCTCGGCCGAAACCCATGTCTACGTGATCGACGAAGACGAGCAGGGGAGAGCCTATCTGCTCTTTCCCTTGGACGGGTTCGGGAGCACCAACCTGCTTTCCGCCGGCGCGCGGCACGTGCTCCCCACCACGCGAACGGGTGCGAAAGTCGATTGGGAGGTCACGAGCACCGGCGGGCGCGAGCATCTTCTCATCGTCGCGAGCCGCGAACGCCTCGTGGAGTTCGAGGCCGAAATGCAGCGCTTCCTGCCGGCGGGTGCAACGCCGACGTTGAGCTCCCTGCAGCTCACACCGAACGCGAAGAGGCGGCTGCGTGGGATCGGTGGCGTTCGACCCGCACCTGCCGCGCTGCCCGGCGACGCGGTGCCCCGACTGTACGAGCTGGCACAGGAGCTCACGAATCAGCCCGAGAGCGCGCGGGAGGTTTGGGCACGCTACATCGCATTCGAGAATCCCGCGCCGTGAGGTCGCTCCGCGGCAGCTGCGTCACGGCTGCGGCCACGTTCCGCAGCAGGCTCGAGCGGCCACAACGCGTCCGCCACGTTGGGAGGCACGCCGAAAGCCACATGAAGCGTCGATTGCGTCTCCTGCTTGCCTTGGGAAGCCTCTGTGCGTCGTCGGTTGCATGGACGGGGCCATCACGTGCAACGAGCGACGAGTCGGCCGCCCACGCGACTCTGGAGCAAAAGATCGCACACGCCGCTGAACTCATTCAAAAGAACCGATACGCAGAGGCAGAGAGCATTGCCGCGCTTGCGGTCCACGAGTCGGAATCGGTCGCGGAAGTCGATTCGTTCCAAGTCGCATCGGCGCTCGCCACGCTCGCCAACGCACGCATCGGCCAAGGGCGGTCTGGTGAACCGGAGACCTTGGAGCTGGCCCAACGGTCCCTGGCGATCACCTCGCGAAGGTCCGACCCGCACAGCTTGGAGGTTGCGGAGCGCCTCAACCTGGTTGGACGCGTCTACCTGAACTCCGCCCGCAACACGGAAGCCGCCGACTATTTTCGTCGCGTGATCGCGATTCGCGAAGACCTGCTTACGGAAGACCACGCCGACGTCGCCACGGCGGTCTACAACCTCGGCTTGTGCAACTGGGGCCTCGGCCACTTCGACGATGCTGCGGAGCAGTTCAACCGCTCGTTGCGCGTTCGCGTCCGCGTGTTCGGCGAAGTGGACTGGCGCGTAGCGCGGAGTCAGCTCATGCTTGCGTCTACCCAGCACGGCATGGGGGACTATCCCGCCTCGCTCGCCGGCTTTCGCCGCGCGGTCGCCACGTACGAGAAAACTCTCGGCCGAGAACATCCCGAATTCGGTTACTGCTTGAACAACTTCGGCAACCTCCTGCGTGCGATGGGCGACTACCCGGCGGCCGTCGACGTTTGGGAGCAGGCCGTTGCGCTGCGCGAAAGCACGCTCGGACGCGACCACTGGCTCGTGGGACAGAGCTTGAACAATCTGGCCACGGGGTTGTCGGACATGGGGGAGTACGAAAAGGCACGCCAGCATCTCGAGAGAGCCGTGGCGATCGGAGAGAACTCGCCGGATCCAGCCGAGCTCTCCTTCGCTCTGACGAACCTCGGTTACGTCTTGAGCGTCACGGGTGACCCCGCCGGCACCATTCGCTACTACGAACGCGCACTCGGGATCATCAAGGACACTTTCGGAGCCGACCATTGGCGTGTCGCGGAGTCGCTGGTCAACTTTGCGCGCGTCCTCTTGACGATCGAGGAGTACGAGCAAGCGCGTCGTTTCTGCGAGCAGGCGCTGCCGATCTATGCTCAGGCTCTCAAGAAGGATCATCCGATGTCGGCGCTGTGTGCCGGGACCCTGGGCGAGGCGCTTCTCGGCCTGCGCGAGTACGCGAGCGCGCGTGCCCACGTGCTGGATGCTCTGCGTCGCTACGAGAACGCCTACGGGTCCGCCCACAACCAGGTGGGTTTCTACCTCAACGTCCTGGCCCAGCTCGATTCCCAAATGGGCGATGTGGCGTCCGCGTTGAGGCACGCAAAGCAAGCGGAGCAGGTCGGTCGCGACCATCTCCGAGTCATCGCCAAGGTTCTGCCGGAGCGCCAGGCGCTGAACTTCGCTCGCGTGCGTTTTTCCGGACTCGACCTCCTGCTGACCCTGGCTGCACGTGGTGTCGACGGTGGGTCGAGGCTCGCGGTTTGGAACGAGCTCGTACAGTCGCGCGCCATGGTCCTCGATGAGATGGCGCGACGCAACCGCACGATCCTCACTGCGGGAGATCCGAGCGCCGCTCGTCTGTGGAGTGAGCTGGTCACCGCGCGCACGCGGCTTGCGAACCTTTCCGTGCGCGGAACGGGAGAAGATCCAGAGCAGTACCGCATCCTCTTGGACAAAGCGCGCGAGCTCACCGCCCAAGCAGAGCGTGCGCTTGCCGAGGCCAGCACGCAGTTCCGGAGCCAGCTCGCAAGTGAACGAATCGACTTGCACGCTGTGAAGGACGCGCTCGAGGTTGGAACCGCGTTGGTGGGCTTTGCGGTCTACGATGCGTACGAACTTCACGGCGACGACGCGAGCAATCGTGCGCTTCGGCAAAACGCATCGAGTTCGTTCTCTTCCGCTGCAAGCTCCTACGTCACGTTCATCCACCGCGGCGGTAATCCTGTTCCCCAAGTCGTCCCCCTGGGGAATGCCACCGAGATCGACTCTCTGATCTCGGCGTGGACCCAAGCGATGCGCTCCGCGCCCCAAGCGGGGGCCCAATTCACGCCGGCGGACGAGCGCAGGTTACGGGATGCGGGCACCGCGCTCCGAGAGAGGGTCTGGGATCCTCTCTCGCCGCACCTGCGCGATGTGGAGCGTGTGTTCATGGTTCCCGATGGAGCCATGCACCTCGTCAGCTTTGCCGCGTTGCCGGTTGGCGATACACGGTACCTCGTCGAGGATGGACCGCTCGTGCACTATCTCTCGGCCGAGCGCGATGTGGTGATGCACCGTCGCAGGGAGCAACCGGGTGAAGGTCTGCT
Organism: Candidatus Krumholzibacteriia bacterium; assembly: GCA_041613275.1. Lineage (GTDB taxonomy): Bacteria > Krumholzibacteriota > Krumholzibacteriia > JBFJHN01. The sequence goes on from JBFJHN010000095.1 coordinate 4,673, forward strand.
GGTCATGGGCGGGCCGTGGTTCGATGGAGAAGGGTCCACTGCGGTTCTCGACGCGGTTGCAAGCGTCCATGGGCCACAAACGACGGCTTTTCGTGGAGCCCGCGCCGGCTGTGACGACTTCGAGTCGTTGCATTTCGAACCGCTGCCGTCGACCGCGGCCGAGGCGCGGGACGTCGTGGCCGTGTGGAGGGAATCGCATGGGCTCGAGGGATCCGCGGCGGTGATGGACCCGGACGAACTCCTCGAGGTGCAAGGCGCGGACGCCAGCGAGGCGATGTTCAAGGCGATGGCTCCAGGACGGCGCGTGCTGCACGTCGCCACGCACGGATTCTTCCTGGATGTGGAGTGCCCCTCCGCAGCTCGAACGACGCGCGGAATCGGTGGAATCAAGCGGCGGCCAAGCGCAACAACCCCGTCCCACGGAAACAATCCGCTCTTGCTTTCGGGTCTCGCCCTCGCCGGTGCGAATCATCGCAACCTCGCGGGCTCGGAAGAGGAGGACGGCATTCTCACGGCGCAGGAGATCGCAGCTCTCGACTTGCGTTCCGTCGAGTGGGCCGTCTTGTCCGCGTGTGACACGGGGGTCGGTGAGGTGGAGACGGGGGAGGGCGTTCTGGGTCTGCGCCGGGCTTTCGAGGTGGCGGGGGCACGGACCCTGATCATGAGCCTTTGGGCCGTGGAAGACGAGCCGACTCGCGAGTGGATGCGAGCGCTGTATGAGCTGCGCCTTCTGCACAGGAAAGACACGGCTGAATGTGTACGTGGCGCAAGTCTCAGAGTGCTGAACGCACGTCGAGACAAGAGCAAGAGCACGCACCCGTTCTACTGGGCGGGTTTCGTCGCGACGGGCAACTACTGATTGCTGTTACGCACGGCGGGCTCAGGCCACTTTGGCGAGGATGGCCTTCTTGAGCTGCACGTCGGTGTCGAGAACGTCTTCCTTGAAGGCCAAGATCTCGATGCCGCCCTCGTACAAGCGCTGATAGCAGGCACCGACGGGCTCGGACACGCGGAAGTCGACCTTCATCGAGATGGGGAAGGAGTTGATTTTGCCGGCGACGAAGCGCAGCTGCGGATCGGTGAGCTTGGCGCGCACCGAAATCGTCGTCGGGCCGATTTGCTCGACGACGTACTCGTACTCCGGCGCCTCGCGCTTGATGCCGTACATGTAGATCATCTCGTGGTTCGGAACGGTGCGCGGTAGCTCGATGCGCAGGCGATAGCCCTTGTCCTCGGGGATCAGGTGCACGAGCCTGCCGTAGCGGCGCTCGCGCTCGCGGATGTCCTCGGGCTCGTCCTTGTGCTTCGCCCACTCCTCCTGCCAGCCCTCGACCACCGGCAGGCTGGTGATTTCCTCTTCACCCTCGTCCATTTCGCCGGCGACCAGCGAGATGGCGTCCACCGGACAGCACTTGATGACCTTGGTCGGGCGCACGCTGCCCGCTTCCGCCTTGGCGTAGGCGATGGCCTTGTCGCCGACCATCTTGAAGATGTCGGCGTACATGTCGGCGCACGCGACGCAGCCGATACACGTCTCTTTGTCGACGAAGAACTCGAGCGGCTCTACGGGCGTTTCCTTCTTGGCCATCGTTCACCTCGTGGCACCCGGCGACAGGCCGGAGAGCCGGACGGCGGTCAATACATTTCGATGGGACGTTTGATGTAGGGCGTGTCTCGGTCCACCCAGATGGCGTTCTTCGCACACACCATTTCGCAGAGCTTGCAGCTCACGCACTTCTTCTCGTTGACGACGGCGACGAGCTGGCCCATGTGGGCGTTGGCGTCTTCCTCGTCGCGTGGGACCAACGAGATGCAGTCCTCGGGACAGATCTCGATGCAGTAGTCGCAGCCCGTACAGAAGTCGGGGTCGACCTTGGCCTTGGGAATGTCGCGCGGCTTGATGCGTTTGACGATGTTCCCGTCCGGGTCCATGATGGCGTCCACGGGGCAGTAAATGGCGCACACCCCGCAGTCGATGCAGTCCTCGGGGTGGATCGTGTACAGCTGATTGCGCTGACCGCTAATCGTGTCGGTCGGGCAGTTGGTGTCACAGACCGTGCAGCCGATGCACTTGTCGGTGATGAAGAAAGCCATGTCTGAACTGCCTCCAGAGCGTTTCGAAGCACGCGTCCGATCCGGGAGGGTGACGCTTGAGGGAGAGGCGCCGGAACGCTAAAAAATACGGGTTAGAGCAACCCGTAGGCCACTTACAAGAATACGCAGGTCGATGAAGTGCGGCAAGCGATTCCGCCGTTTCGGAGACCACTCCAGACCGCCGGCGCTCGCGCGGGTGCGCGCCGTAAGCACCTGTGAATGGAGAGCTTGAGACACGTGGGGGGTGCGCCTGCTGTGGGAGCACGGAAGAGCAGCGGGAAGACGGGGCGCCGCAAGAGCGCATCCGGAACGTCGCGATCTGGGAAAACGGCCGCGGCGAAGTCCTCGAAGACGGCTGCGAAGAAGCCCACGCAGAAGATCGCGAAGAAACCCG
>JBFJHN010000096.1:0-7135 GCA_041613275.1 Candidatus Krumholzibacteriia bacterium
CGATGCCGGCGAGCGGCGCCACCGACGTCAGGCGCCGCGCGGAGAAGCCGCCGCCGCCCCACCAATCGCCTGCAGCGGCGCAGGCGTAGATCTCGAGAAGCACCGCGCCCCACAGCGCAAAGCGTAGGCCGCGTTCGGGAACGAATGCGATGCCGATGAAGCCCAGAAGGAACACCGGTGAATAGACGAACGCCCCGTGCCACGTCGAGGCGAGAAATGCCATCACCTGCGGCGAGCTCCACTGCATGAAGCCCGCGTGCGTGTAAACGAACGGTGCGCCATAGACTTCGTTCCAGAACCACAGCTGTGGCGCGAAGGCCACGAGCGCCGCACCCACGAACATCACGAGACTCCGCGCCCATCGCACCGGTTGGGCTCGATACGTCGAGATCTCGTGCCACAGTCGCGGAGCCAGAAGCAAGCCGAGAACGGCGTCCTGCCAGCGAACCAGCGCCACGAAACCCCAGAGCGCGCCCAGAACGACCCATGGCACACGGCGCTCGCGATCGCGCACCACGGCGAGAACCCAGGCGGAGGAGGCGAGAAACGACGCCGCGTGAGCGTACGAAGGTTGCGCCAGGGCGTAGTACACGAGCGGCGTCCCCAGCGTGGCGGCCACCGCACCGGCGGCCCCGGCGCTCGTTCCGGTCCAACGCCGCAACGCCACGAACAGCAGGACACACCCGACCAGCGCTTCGAGAGCCGACGTCACCGCGATGGCGCGCAGATAGCGCGGCCTGAAGCCCGGCGAGCCGGCGCGGGTTGTGCTCGGCCGCGCGGGATCGCGCCGGCGTACCTCGCCGTCGAAGGCGCGCGTCGCCACGACGGCGGGTGCCCACAGAACTGCGGCTCCGACGGCGAACGGATCGACGGCGCTGCCGTCCGGGCGCAAGAAATAGGCGTCGCGCATGAACGCGCTGGCGTGTGCGAACTCGTTGCGCAGATCGACGTCGCCATCGAACACCAGGGACGCGAGCGGCGCGTAGTACCCATAGCCGTCGAGACGGATGGACGGGTTGAAGAACGTGCGCACGAGAAGCGCACACGTGGCCACGGCGACCGCCAGCGCGGCGATCTGCAGTGCTCGTCGTTGGCGTGTTGCAGGTTGGTTCACGGCCCGGAGTATAGCCGCTCAGGTACGGCTCTCGTGGCGCCGGGACGGCGAGCCGGGGTCGGGTGCACGGCTCGACGCCTCCGGATCGAGCCCGCAGAGGGTGAGGAAGCGTTCGTGGAAGCGCTCTCCCTCGCTGTCGATGCGCCAGCATCCGTCGATGCGCCATTCGACCGCGGGCAGGCCGCCGTCACACTCCGCGGCGTTGAGCCGCTCCAGCGCTTCCGTCATGCGATCGGTCAGCGTGTCCATGCCCGGTTCCCGCGACGCCGCCGCGATCAGCCACGTGGCGGTGTCGGAACGGTAGATGAGATCGGTCCGGCGGGTGTTGTCCTCGAACAGCCGTTGCGCATGCTCGAGAGCCTCGGCGGACGCGTTTACATCCGTGCGCGCTTCGAGCAGGGTGACGTACACGTCGCGCGTTCGCACCGCTTGGACGCGTTCGAGATAGACGGCGACGAGGTCTTCGGGGTCGGCCCGCGGGAGCGAGAAGGAGAACGTGCTCCCTTCGCCGAGCTTGCTCTCGACGCTGAGGCTCCCGAAGTTCAGCAGGACGAGCTCGCGCACGATGTTCAGCCCCAAGCCGAAGCCCTTGGTGTGGATGCCCATCGGGCTGTCGAGCTGCTGGAAGCGCTCGAAGATCTTCTCGAGGTTCTCGCTGGCAATTCCGGGGCCGTGATCGGTGACACCGATGACGACTTCGGAGCGATTCTCGTGCACGCGCGACCAGATGCGCACGATGTCTCCGGGACGCGAAAACTTGATCGAGTTCACCGTGAGGTTGATGAGGACACGGCCGATCTTTTCGACGTCACAGAAGATGGGCGGGAGATCGTCGTCATTCGCTTCGAGCTGCAGCTGGACCTGGGCGTGGGCGGCCTTGCGCTCGAGCGTCGCACGCACCGACTCGATGATGTCGTCAACGCGACAGGGTCGACGCGACGTCCGGAGCAAGTCGGCTTCGATCCGGCTGATGTCCAACAGATCGTTCACCATCGCGCTCATGTCGTCGACCCGGTTCATGATGGTCACCAGATACTCGCGATACAACTCCGCGTTCTCCGCGTCCTGCGGGCTCGACGCGAGACCTTCGTTGAGCGCGGAGGCGTACTCGCGGATGACGGTCAGTGGGGTACGGAACTCATGGGACACGGTATCCACGAACTGCCGCGCGGTCTGGTACAGGTCACGCAGCCGCTTGTTCTGCTCTTCCAGCGAGTTCTTGGCCTGCTGCGCTTCCTCGGCGTGACGCTCGGCCGCGGCGCTGCGCTCTTCGACGCGCTGCTCGAGCGTCTCGTTCAGCGCACGGAGCTCGTCCTCGATCCGCTTGCGTTCGCGGATCTCGCGATGCAGTGCCGCGTTTGCCGAAGCCACGGCTCGGCCGTAGCTCTTGCAGTGCTGCAGCTCACGACGCCGCGTGTCGAGAAGCTGCACGCGCAGGTTCTTGACTCGCAGCTCCTGCTGCGTGAGGTACCACGCCAGCGCCGTGACCGCCAGCGACAGGCCTGCGATCAAGGTGTGATTGGTATAGGTCCACGGCCACATCTCGGCGATCTCGGCGCTCAGCACCGGAAGGACCGCGATTCCCAGGCCGAGCGTCGAGAGAACGCTGGTCATGACGAGAACGAACCAGTTTCGGCGGGTACGCTGTTCGAGGTGGACGTGTTGCTCGGGGTTCACGCTGGAGTCGCTGCGTGGCGCATCGTTGGGCTGCACGACACCACCGCCCCAAGGTCGACGACCGTCTGGAGGAGATGAGAGAGGGTTCTTGTGAAGAACGTCGTGGCGGAACAGCAACGTCCATGCCACGGCCCGGAGGCCGTGATCGCGCGCAAAGGCGCGTCCTACAGGGCGGATCGCGATCCGTAGAGTTGCGGAGTCACCGGGTCGAGACGCTCGTGCCGCATCGCGCACGGTGCGCGGGAGGCGACGTACGGAGTCCCGGCGGTCGTCGGGGGAAGTTCGAGGTGCAGCGCTCCTACAGGTAGCGGAGCCACCAGGTCGATCGGCGTTGCTTGACGCCCGCGTACCATCGACACAAGACGTACAGTCCGAGCGTCACCGCGATCCAACCGCCATACATGTCGATCAAACGCGCTTCGTAGTCTGCCGGCCACTGCCGCGGCCAGGCGTACCAGGCAATCCACACGTCGTGACGTAACGACAAGTAGACGAAACCGGTCACGTGCAACACCGGTACGTGCACCAGGTAGAAGAACAGCGGAACACGTCCGAAAGTGATGAAGAAGCGCGCCAACGGCCCCCCGGCGCGCGCCAGAAGAGGCAGTGCGGCGATCGTCGGTCCCAAGGTCATGGTCAAGAACAACAACGACGGCGGATACTTCTGTGTGTTCAGGAAAGACAGCAGCGAGAACGCGGGCCCGCGTTCCTGGGACGTCCAGGGGTTCGGGTCGCCGTACAGGTTGAAGCCACGCAGCACCACGAAAAGCACGATGCAGGCGCCTCCGATCGCCAGCATGCGGCGGTCACGAGCTGCACTCGTCAAGCGGAAGAGGTCGCCGAACACGTACCCGAGCGCCATGACACCGATCCATGGGATCAATGGGTAGACGATGTAAAAGCTGACACCCTCCGTGATTCGGAACCCGTAGGGTTCGTGCAGGAAGCCCCACAGGACCGCCGCACTCCCCAGCGTCTCGGCGTGGATGGAGTCGAGCAGATTGTGCCCGAAGCAGAGCAGCAGCCCAAAAGCGGCGATTGCCGCGTGCGGCAGGTAAATCAGCGCCGCCAGCACGATCATGGACCAACCCAGCACCCAGATGACCTGGACGAACACGAAGCCGCCGTAATACAGCTGCAGCCAGCTCGTGTTGACGACCAGAAACTCGAGAACGATGAGCCAGAGCCCGCGGGTGATCAGGAAACGCACGATACGCGGGCGGGGAACACCCTTTGCAGCCCACAGCGCCGTGCCCGTTCCGGCCAGGAACACGAACGCGGGCGCGCAGAAGTGCGTGACCCAGCGCGTGAAGAACAGCGCAGCGCTGGTGTGCTCGAGGTTCTCGGGTGCGAAGGAGGTCGGGCCGAAGAAGTCACGCGCATGGTCCAGCGCCATCAAGACGATGACGATTCCTCGCATGAGGTCCACGGAGTCGATGCGCTGTCCCCCTGGATCCATGGATCGTTTCCACGACTCTGGCGAGGGTCGAAACGAGGCCGCGCTTTGCGTCGAGCTCAGTTCCAGGCGCCGAACTCGTTGATGTCGAGAGTGAACTCACGCCCGTCCGTGACGACGAGCCGCTTGTCGACGGTGCGGTACTGCATGTCCTCGAGCGACACGTCCCGGGGCATCTTCGTGACGATGTAGCCGGCGTGGCCCAACGAGAAAAGCCGGGTTCGCAGCTCGGGGCGCTTGCGGTACTCGTTCGTCCCGGCGTTGAACACGAATGCGTAGCCGCGGACCTCGGCCAGGTCGCCGGCGATCGCCGTGACCTCGCCCGCAAAGTGGCGCCGCAAGTCCTCGGCGAAGAGCCGGCGCGTGATGATGTGGATGCGGTCGCCGACCGCAATGGCGCCCTGTGTCATCGTGTCCCCCGACGGCTGCGTGTTCTCGTGCGCTCGGCGCCTCGTCGCGTGGCGTCGCGATGCGCGTGCTCGTAATCTACTCGGGGCGCTCGCCCGCATCCAGCGGAAAGGCGCCTGGCACCTCGAACGGGACGTGTTCGGGGTTCCCGCGCTCGCATCGCATCGCCACCGCCGTGTAGAATGCGGCTGACGATTCGCTCGACCCGCGCGGTGAGAGGTGGAATGAACGAGGCCGTCCTGGACAAAGCCGCGGCGCGCTGTCGCGAGCGCGGCATTCGCATCCCGACCTTTGCACAACAGCGCGATCCGACGCGCGTTCCCGAGTCGATTCGAGAGCGGCTGCGGACGACCGGTCTGCACGATGTGGATCCTGCCAACCTCTTTCGGATCACATGGAAGAACGAGCCTCGCGATCATGGCGGCCTGTACAACGACGGCAACTGGATCGAGTTCCCTCGTGCGCTGACCGGTGTCGACGCGCGCATCGTCGGCATCGTGGGCAAGTGGTTTCCCACCGGAGCACACAAGGTGGGCGCGGGTTTTGGCTGTCTGGTTCCGCGACTGGTTTCCGGCGAGTTCGATCCGACGTCGCAAAAGGCGGTGTGGCCGTCGACAGGGAACTTTTGTCGCGGCGGCGCCTTCGACTGTGCCCTGCTCGGCTGCGATTCCGTCGCCATCCTTCCCGAGGAGATGAGCAGCGAGCGATTCGAGTGGCTGCGCAATCTGGGGGCAGAGATCATCGCGACGCCAGGATGCGAATCCAACGTCAAGGAGATCTACGACGCCTGCTGGGAGATCCGCCGTACACGGCCGGACTGCGTCATCTTCAACCAGTTCGAGGAAATGGGGAACGCCGCCTGGCACTTCCACGTCACCGGTGCGATCCTCGACGAGATCCACGCGCGCATCGGCGCGCCCGACGCGCGGATGGCGGCGTTCGTCTCGGCCACCGGATCCGCTGGCACGCTGGCGGCGGGCGATTTCCTGCGCACGCGCCATCCCCACGTGCGCATCATCGCCACCGAAGCCCTGCAGTGTCCCACCCTCCTGCAGTTCGGTTTTGGGGGACACCGGATCGAGGGAATCGGCGACAAGCACATTCCCTGGATCCACAACGTGCGCAACACGGATGCGGTGTGCGCGGTGGACGACGCGCAATGCATCGCTCTCATGCGCCTCTTCAACGAGGCGGAAGGCCACGCGTTCCTCGTCGGCGAGGGGTTGGGCGAGAGCGTGGTGCGCCAGCTGCCGCTCCTGGGCATCTCGAGCCTCTGTAATCTGGTGGCCTGTATCAAGACGGCACGGTTTTTCGAGCTGGGCCGCAGCGACGTGATCTACACGACGCTCACGGATTCCATGGAGCTCTACGGCAGCCGGCTCCTCGAACAACGTGATGCGCACGGCGCCTACGACCGTGCGCTGGCGGGACGCCACTTCGGGCGCTACGTCGAGGCGATCACCACCGATCACATGCGCGAGCTGACCTATCACGATCGCAAGGCGCTTCACAACTTCAAGTACTTCACCTGGGTCGAGCAGCAGGAGCGCAACGTCCGGGATCTGGAGCGATTGTGGGATCCGGAGACCTGGGCGTCGGTGTACTCCCAGGTCGACGAGTGGGACCGCCGCATCGAAGCGTTCAACGCTCGGATTGGGCTGGACTGACGCCAGCGCGCGTCGCCGCTTCCGGAGCTACCGCTCGCTTGCGGAATCTCAAAGAAACCATGGAGCAGGGGATGACCGCGAAGACACCATCCACGCCAATTCCGAAGCGACCGGGCCTGGGTGGTTGGCGCGCGTCGCTCGCGCTGTCCGTGGGTTCGCTCGTGGTTTTCTTCGGCCTCTTCGAGCTCGCGGTGCGCGTGGCGTCACCGGACCTCTCCTTGCCGCAATCGCAGCAGTATTTCCGCTTCACCCAGAGCTTCGAGTTCGAGCTGCCCCATCATCAGCGCGACCCGCGGCTGGGCTGGCGGCTGAAGCCGGGCACGTACGGGAACATGCACATCAACTCGGAGGGGTTCCGCGGTCCCGAGTACACCCGCCAGCGTGTGGCGGGCACACGACGCGTGGCACATCTCGGCGACTCGTGCACGATGGGTTTCACGATCGCGGACGATGAGGCGGTCTACGGTGCGCGCCTGGCCACGGTGCTCTCGAAGCGCTCGTTGCCCACCGAAACGCTGAACTTCGGTGTGGACGGCTACTCGTCCCACCAGGGTCGGCTGCTGATGAACGAAGTGCTCGAGTATGCCCCGGATTTCGTCACGTTCTACTTCGGCTACAACGACCACCACTACTCGAACGCCACGGACGCACAGACGCGTTTCTCGAGCCCCGCGTTTCGACGTGTCCTCGAGCACAGTCACGCCTATCGCTTCCTGCGCCGGCATCTTCTTCGTCTCGCGCGCCGGGAAGGACGGTTGGAGAACCCGCAGCGCCGTGTTCCCCTCGATGCTTTCGAGGACAACCTGCGCGCCA
>JBFJHN010000097.1:0-7127 GCA_041613275.1 Candidatus Krumholzibacteriia bacterium
CGGCCGCCTGCATGTCGACCGGCATCAAGAGCGCAAGAGCTGCCACGTTGTTCATGACCGCCGACAACGCGGCGGCGACGCTGGACATGATGCCGACGTGCGCGCTCAGCCCGCGGGATGCGCTCACCAAATGGCGCGCCAGCACTTCGATGGCGCCCGACCGGTTCAGGCCGTTGCTGACGATGAGAACCAACGCGATGATCACGGTTGCGGGATGTGCGAAGCCTGAAAACACGCTTTCGTTGGGAATCACGCCGCCGAGGTACGCCACGATCAGTGCACTGAAGGCGATGACGTCGTAGCGCAGCCGTCCCCAGACGAGCATTGCAAACACGGCGACGAGCAATACGAAGAGCAGAATCTGATCGGCCGTCACGCTTGCGGTCTCCATCCTTCGTTGCGGGACGCGCCTCGCCCCGTGCCTGCGCCGCACGACGGCGAGCCGCCTCGCCCGACGCCCGGATCGTCGCCACATCATAGGTCATGCGCGCGCGTCCCGGATGTGGCGAATGGACGGGCCGCATCGCGGTGTCGTTGACCCACCCCCCCACCGGCGCGCTACATTCCGGCGGCAGCGGACGCACGGACGGAGGCGCTTCGCGGCATCCACGATCCATTGCACGCCGGTGGCCCGGGTCCGTTCCCCGGAGCACGCAGCCCGGGATGGTGCGCCCATCGACCCTCTGTTGACCGCAGACGAGCGCGAGCTCGTCCACCGGCAACGCGCGCTGTTCGACGACGCGCGTGCACGCATCGCCGATCTGGATCTCATCCCGAAGGACGTCGAGGCACTCGAGGCCATGCGCCGGCAGCTCGACGAGTTCTTTCTGCTCGTTGTCGTCGGCGAGTTCAACGCCGGCAAGTCGACCTTCCTGAACGCGCTGCTCGGCCGACCCGTGCTGGAGGTCGGCGAGCTACCGACGACACGGCAGGTGCACGTCCTGCGTCACGGGCCCGTGGAAAGTGTGCGCGAGGCCGAGCCCGGTCTGCTGGTGCACGAGCTTCCGGTTCCTCTGCTCGAGTTCTTGAACGTCGTCGACACGCCAGGCACCAACTCCATGCAGCGCCAGGAGCAGGCGCTCACCGAAGCGTTCGTGCCACGCGCCGACCTGGTGTTCTTCATCACCTCGCTCATGCGCCCCTACACCGCCAGCGAGCACGCGTTCCTCGAGCTCATCCGCAGCTGGGGCAAGCAGATCGTCTTCGTCGTCAATCAGGTGGACATGGCCACGGACGGTGACCATGTCGAACGTGTCCGGCGCTACGTGCAGGAGCAGGCGCGGCAGAGCCTGGGCGAAGAACGCCCGCTGTACATGATCAGCGCCCGCGAGGTCGTGCAGGAATCGGGCACGCGTTCGCCGCACAACGAGTACGAGGCGCTCGAGGACTACGTCACCGAGACGTTGCGTGACCGCGAACGCGTGCGCATCAAGCTGCGCGCGCCCCTCGACAGCCTGCGTCGCGTGCTCGAGCGTCAGGCCGAAGCGCTCTCCGAACGCCAGCGCCTGGTGCAGGGCGATCGCGCCGCGCTCGAGGGTCTGCTGCAGGAGATCGAGGCCTACGACGAGCGCATGCTGGGCGAGCTCTCACGCTACCAGTCGCAGATCGCCAACGTGCTGTTCCAGCTGGAGCGCCGCGGCGAGCGCTTCTTCGACGAGCTCGTGCGCTTGGGCAACGTCCTGCGGCTGCGCAACAAGGACATCGTCGAGAACCGCTTTCGCGTCGAGGTGATCGCCGACGCCCCGCAGGTGATCGAAAAAGAGGTGCACGCGCTCATCGACTGGCTCGTACGCCAGAATCTCGCCATGTGGGAAAAGGCCGACGACGTGCTCGAGCGCCGCCGCCAGGCGTTGCGCGAGGCTGCTGCGCGTGCGCGCTGGATGAGCCCGCGCTTCGTCTACAATCGCGAGGAGATCTTCACCAACCTGGGGCAGCCGGTGCGCACGCGACTCGAGACGTTCGATGCGCGCAGCGAGGCCGACTCCATCGTCGGCGCGGTCAACGACGCCCTGGCGCGCACCTTCGGCGTGCAGGCGCTGGTGATCGGCCTGGGGGCGGTGCTGACGGCAGCCTTCACCACGCTCAGCTTGGATGTCACTGGCACCATCGGCTTGACGCTGCTCGCCGTGGCAGGACTGTTCATCCTGCCGCACCGGCGCGCTCGTTTGAAACGGGAGCTCGCGCAGAAGCTCGAGACGTTGCGCGAGGAGCTCGCTGCGACGCTCGAGCAGCGCTTCCGCGAGCAGCTGCACAGCTACACGAAGCAGCTGCGTGAGGTCTTCGGTCCCGAGCTCGAGTCGACGCGCACCCAGGAGTCGCAGCTCGAGGGTGCCCGCACCCACCTCGACCAGCTCGATGCCACCGCGCGCGAGCTGCTCGATGCCACCGATGCCCAGGAAGGTTGATCGTGGGCGCGTTTCGATTCGAAACCTCGGCCTACCTCGAACGTATCGGCTTGAGCCAGGCGCCACCGCAGGACGAGGCAGGCCTGGCCTTGCTGCACACGGCGCAGTTCCACACCATCCCGTTCGAGAACTTCGACATCCAGCTCGGGCGCGGCGTCGATCTCGAACCCGCAGCGTTGTTCGACAAGCTCGTGCGCCGGCGGCGTGGCGGTTATTGCTTCGAGCTCAACGGCCTCATGCTGATGGCGCTGCAAGCGCTCGGTTTTTCGGCGCGACCGCTCCTGGCACGCGTGCACCTGGGGTCGCCGCCGTCGGGACGCACGCACCAGCTCAACAGGGTCGAGCTGGATGATTGCGTTTGGATCATCGACGTGGGCTTCGGCGCCGGCGGGCTGCGTGCACCGATGCCGCTCGAGGTGGGCGCCACCCACGAGGGCCCCGCGTGTGCTTTTCGCCTCGAGCATCGCGAGCCGTGGGGATTCTTGCTGCGCACCCAGGAAAACGACACGTGGAAAGACAGCTACAGCTTCGACGAATCGCACGTGTTCCCGGCGGACATCGCGGTTGCGAACCACTACACGTCGACCTCACTCGACACGCACTTCACCACCAGCCGCGTCGCCAGCCTGCCGAACGAGCGCGGCCGCGTGAGCCTGCGCAACTTCACGCTCACGCAGCTCGAAGCCGGCAAGGCAACCACCGCGCAGATTGCGCCCGGCGAGACCTATCTCGAGGCTCTAAAGCACCATTTCGGCATCCAGCTCGACGCCGCGTACGACGATTTGCGTGAGGTCTCGGACGACTCTGCGTAGCTCATTCGATTGCGCTTCCGTGTCCAATTCCACACAGCGCTTCCGCGCTCCGTCCGACTGCTGTTCAGCGATCGGACATTCGAGGACCTGGAAACTCGTTGCCATCCTGGATCCAGAGCATGCGCTGCACGGCACCCTGGGTGTCGCGCTCGAAGCGCACGCGCGCGTACAGCATGCGGCTGAAGAACGTCCCGTCCTTTTCCGGTACCAGCTCGGAGAACTCGCCTGCGTTCGCGGCCACGAACAATCGACGGCCGCGCAGCTCGGCAGTCACGACGAATCCCGGCCCGAACTCGTAGCGCCCTGGATACCCGGACAGCTCCTCCAGCGGCAGCGCTGTGCGACGAAAACCCGGATCGGAGGGCTCGATGGCGGCGCCGTCGAAAACGATACTCCGGAGGTCCCTACGCATGCTGTCGCCGATTCCCGACTGCACGTTGCTGAGCACGATGATCGTCACGTCGTCGTCCGGGTAGCGCGACACGTCGCTGGTGAACCCCGGAACGCGGCCGTCGTGCGCCACGACGCGCCGCCCGTCGGCCTCGTAGCTCGCGAGCCCGTAGGCGTAGCTTCCCGAAACCGGGGTCTGCAGCAGTCGGATCGACTCCTCGTCGAGCAGCTCCCCACGCTGGAGCGCCTGGTTCCAGCGCCACATGTCGCGCGCCGACGCGATGAGCGACGCCGCTCCCGTGGTGGTCGAGGGATGCACGAAGGGCGGATGCTCCACGCCGCGCGCTCCCGCGGGGTCGTACCCCGTGCTCAGATGCGCGTACACCGGTCCCCACTCTCGATGCGCGGTCGCGGACATGCCGAGCGGCTCAAAGAGGTTCTCGCGCAGAAACTCGTCGAAAGGCATCCCGCTCGTGACCTCGATGAGATGCGCCAGCAGGATGTAACCAGAGCCGCTGTACTGATGGCGGCTCCCCGGCTCGAAGTCGAGAGGCTCGTTTGCAAACACTGCGACCAGCTCCGACAGCTCGAGGTATCGAGTCTTCAGCTCGGGGTAGGCTCCGATGGAGAACAGACTGCGGATTCCCGCGGTGTGGGTCAGCAGCTGGTGGGGCGTGATGACGTCTCCGCGCGGATACTCGGGAAGCCAGCGGGCGATCGGCGCCTGCAGATCGATCTTTCCGCGTTCGGCCAACATGAGGATCGCGGCGGCGGTGAACTGCTTCGAGACCGAGCCAATCTGAAAGCGCGAGAGCGGGCTATGCGGGACGTCGTGCGCGAAGTCGGCGCGCCCGTATGCCGCTTCGAACACGATCTCGTTTCCCCGCCCGATCAGAACGCAGCCGCTCAGATCCCCACGCTCGGCGTACGCTCGAAGGTAGCGATCGATGCGTTCCGAGAGTGTGTTCGCGTGGGTGCCGGTGACGGCGACGAAAAGCAACGCAGCGACCAACGGCAGCGACCTGCGCGGACGCAGCATCGTGTTCTCCTCGATTGGGTGGAATGCGCCAGCGTGCTTCGCGTCGTCCAACAGGACTACGGTGCGGAAGACCGCAGGTTCCCCTGGGCCTGCGGACGTCGATAGGGCTGGCGCGCATCAGGCGTCCGAGGGTGCATCCGCGGACGTGTCCGGAGCCGTGCGCACGTCCAGGACGGTGCCGCCGCCGATGACGATGTTGGTCGACACCTCGGAGCTCGGTGTGAAGCCGGCATCCAGGATGGCCTGCCGACAGCGATTCATCAGCTGCGTGGGGACGACGGCCAGCACCTCGCGCTCCTTGAACGTGTCGACCCAGAAGAAGACCTGGAGCACCACGTAGTTGGCGCCCAGCTCGCGAATGAGCACTCCGGGAGCGGGATCTTCGAGAACCAGGCCGGAGCCGATGACCGTCTGCAACAAGACTTCACGCGCCTTCTTGGCGTCGTCGCGATAGTCGATGCCAACGCTGAACGACAGCCGCCGCAAACCGTCCTTGGTGAGGTTGACCAGCGGCTTGCTGAAGATCTCGATGCTCGGGATGAAGATGTCGCGGCCGTCTGCGGCGCGAATGTGCGTGTGGCGCAGCTCGATTCCACGCACCTGGCCCTCGAACTCGCCCGATTGAATGACGTCCCCCACCTTGAACATGCGTCCCATGACCAAGGACAACCCGGCGAGGAAGTTCTCGCCGATGCCGCGAAACGCGAACCCGACCACGATGGCCGTGACGCCGCCGCCGGCCATGACGCTCGCCGCGATCCCCTTGAACCCCAGGATGTTGAGAGCCACAACGACGCCGAGCAGCACGAACACCCAACGTGTGACGGTTTGGAAGAAACCGCGGTGCGTCTTGGGGAGGTTGCTGCGCGTCAGCATCGTCACGACGAGACGCGCCATGATGCGGCCGATCCACACGAGCACGATAAACGCGATCAACGCGTAGAGGATGCGGGGCGCAAGCCGGACCAGGCTTTGCCACTCGTGCTCGAGAGTCTGAAGAAGGAGTTCCATCGACGATCTCCCCATCGCGTGGGCAACGCGGCCTGCGCCCACAGGCTCGCCGCGCGCTCCGATGGCGCGCGGCGTGACCTTCCATCAGGGTGCGCGAAGCAAACCACAAACGCGCACGCCGATTCGAGCGGAAAGCGTTACAGTCACACACGCCTCGCTTGGGAGACCGGAATGGCGCACACGAAATCGCGTTCTCTGTGGCCGAAGGAACACGGCGCGTACGGTCAGCTGGCGCTGCCGCTGGTCTGCGCGCTCGCGATGGGCCGCCCCGGCGTCGCCAGCGCCGCTCTCACCTGCGCGGCGTTTGCGACCTTTGTGGCCCACGAGCCCGGCCTCGTGCTTCTGGGCGCGCGCGGGGCCTGGGCGCGCGAGCAGCATGCGGCTCGGGCCCGCCGCATCGGTGCGGCCTGGCTCGCAGCGGCCGTGGGATGCGGCACTGCGGGCCTGGTGCTGGGGGGCGGCACGGTGGCTCGTGCGGCGCTCGTGCCGGTCGGCATCGTGCTTCTCCTCGTACCGTTCGTCGTCCGCGGCGCCGAGAAGACCCTCGTCGGCGAGACCGTCGTGGCCGCCGGGCTGAGCGCGGCAGCGCTGCCCGTGGCGATCGCCGGCGATGTGTCGGTGTCGCAGGCGTTGGCAACGTGGGCCACCTGGGCGCTCGCTTTCGGGGTGACCACCGCAGCCGTGCATTGTGTTCTGGCAAGACACAAGAAGCGCAGCTCCGTCCGTGCGTTGTCGTGCGCCGCAGTGCTCACGGCGATGGCAATCTTCCTCATGACGCGCTGGTCCGTCGTGCTCGCAGCGGTCCCCATGGTGCTCTTGGCGTGGTTCCTCATCGTGCGCCCGCCGCACGCGCGGCACCTGCGGCGCGTGGGCTGGACGCTGTTGACATGCGGTGTTCTGACCAGCGTGATCGCGGTTCTGATGGTGCGGAACGCGACGCCGCACAACATTCCGGCCGGTCAGGAACCTGCCGCGATCTTGCGTGCCGCTTCGATCTGCCACGGCTCCACGCGCCCCATGCCGTGCACGGTGTACAGCGTCTCGACCTCGAGGCCGGAAGCGTCGAGCCAGTTGACGAACCACGTCATGGACGGAATCGAGGCCTCGAGCGGAAACACGCGCTCCGGAACCGGATAGAACAGAGCCGTGGTGTACAGGATCTTCTCCTCCGGCAGGTGGACGACGAGGAAGTCCACCGCCTGCGGGTTGTCCTCCGGAAGCTCCAACAGCACCAACCGGCGATGGCCATCCTCGATCACGTACCTGCCGTCGACGACCTCGAACTTCGCGCCCCCCGCGGTCTCCGCGCTCACATCGTCCGCCGCGAGCGTCGCCGGCCGTGCGAGCGCGCGCCGCAAAACGTCCACGGTCGTGCGGCCGCCCACGATCGTCGAACGGGCACGAACGAACGCACGGAAGCCGCCGATGTGGTCGGTGTGATGATGCGTCGCCACGAGGTAGCGCACCGGC
>JBFJHN010000098.1:0-7119 GCA_041613275.1 Candidatus Krumholzibacteriia bacterium
CCTCACCGGCGATCTCGATGTTCACGGGCGCGCCCGTGGGGGGGCCGTCCTGCGGCTTCTCGACGTTGACGATGGCGCCGGCGATCTCGCGCCCCATCGTCGTGCGCATTTCCTCGATGACGTCGAACGCGTCGCCCTGGCGTTCCTCGAAGTCCTTGAAGTTCACGGTCACCGTGGCCAGGTGCGTGCCGGTGTTCTGGCCGAAGTCGTTGGTCGTGCGCGAGCCCGTCGTGGCGACGACGTTCTTGATGTCGGCGCGGCCCCCGAGACCGTCCATGCGCGACTCGATGTTCTGGACGATGTCGTCGGTGACCTCGGTCACAGTGCCGACGGGTGTTTCCACCTGCACGTACGCCACGGCGGGCGGCACGTCGTCGGGGAAGAAGACGACACCGCGCCCGAAGACGCCGTACGACACGATGCTCAAGATCAAGACGACGATGGTCGCGAGCACCGTGAGCCCGCGATGGCGCAGCGCCCAAGCCAGCCGCCCTTCGTAGACGTGCAGGGCCGCGGGCAAGACACGGTCCACCGCCCAGTGCGCGATGTGCCGCAGGACGAAGCGGTGCAGGGCGTACAGACCGACGCCGGTGGCCAAGAACAGCCCGGCGGTCAGCGGGTTGCTGCTGGCAATGATGGCGAGGAACAGCGCCGAGCCGAGGATCAACGTCCAGCGCATGGCGCGGCGCATGCCGGGTCCGCGCTCTCGACCGTCGACGCGCAGGAAGAGCGCACAGAGCGTGGGAATGATGGTGAGCGCCACGAACAGCGACGACGACAGCGTGATGATGAGCGTCAGCGGCAGGTAGCCCATGAACTCGCCGACGATCCCCGGCCAGAACATGAGCGGCGTGAAAGCGCCCAGCGTCGTGAACGTGGACGCAATGATCGGCATGGCGACCTCGCCCGTGCCCTTGCGCGCAGCCTGGACGTTGGGCCAGCCCTGCTCGAGGTGCCGGTAGATGTTCTCGACCACGACCACCGCGTTGTCGACCAGCATGCCGAGCGCCAAGATCAGACTGAACAGGATGACGAAGTTGATGGTGAGCCCCAGCCCCTGAATGACGAGGAACGACAGGAACATGGACAGCGGAATCGAAATCGCCACGAAGCCCGCGTTGCGCACGCCGAGTAAGAACATGAGCACCGCCAGCACCAGCAGCAGGCCGGAAATGATGTTGTTCTCCAGGCTCGAGACCATCTCCTGCACGTCTTCGGACATGTCGGCTGTGATGGCGACGCGCGTCGTGGGTGGGAAGCCCGGACGCATCTTCTCGATGACCTCGCGCACCTGGTTCGCTGTGATGATGATGTTCTCGCCCGAGCGCTTGACCACCGCCAGGGTGACGACGGAGTTCTTGTCGAGCCGCGCGTAGCTGTCGCGGTCCTTGAAGCCGAACTGCACCGAGGCGACGTCGCGCACGTAGATGGGCTTGCCGTTCATCGTCGTGATGACCACGTCCTCGATGGGCTCGGCGTGGCTGAACTCGCCGGGCACGCGCACCAGATACTTGATCTCGCCGACGTCGATGTTGCCGCCGGGGAAGGTGACGTTCTCGAGATCGATGGCGTCGATGACGTCCTGGAAGGCGATGCCGTAGAACTTGAGCTTCGCCAGGTCGACGTCCACCTGCACCTCGCGCTCGAGCCCACCGGACAGCTGGACTTCGAGCACCTCGGGAATCTGCTCGAACTCGTCCTTGAGGTCCTCGGCCACCTCCTTGAGGCGCACGAGGTCGTACTTGCCCGAGACGTTGACGAACATGATGGGGAACTCGGCGAAGTTGAACTCGAAGATCTGCGGCTCCTCGGCCTCCTCGGGCAGGTCCGGCTTGGCCAGGTCGACCTTGTCGCGCACCTTCTGCAGCGCGTCGTCGATGTTCACGCCGGTGTTGAACTCCACCGAGATGGACGAGTAGCCCTCGACCGAAGTCGACGTGATCTCTTTGACGTCCTTGAGCGTGTTCAGCTCTTCTTCGATGTGCCGCGTGATGAGGTTCTCGATGTCTTCGGGCGCGACGCCGGGATAGATGGTGTTGATGGCCAGGAACGGCACCTCGATCTCGGGGGCCGCTTCCTTGGGCAACGTGACGTAGGCGCTCGCACCCATGAGCAGGATGATGATCATCCCGAAGAGCACGCTCGTACGGTGCTTGATGGCGAAGTTCGTCAGCCAGAACTCGCGGTGCTCGCCGTGACCGGCGCCGCCGTGGGGTGGGGGAGCGGGCGGCGGGGGAGCGGGAGCGTGCGGCGTCATCGTTGCACCTCCTGGGCGCGTGCTTCGCTTTCGGCGCGACCTTCGACCACGTGGATGCGGCTGCCTTGGGCCACCTGGGTCTGGCCGCGCACGATGAGTCGGTCTCCGGGGCTGAGGCCTTTTTCGACGACGACGCGGTTGGCGTACGACGGTCCGAGCGTGAGCAAGCGCTCTTCGGCGATGGGACCCTGCTCGCTCGACGCGGCGACGAAGGCGACGAAGCCGCGCTCGACACGACGCACCGCCTGCTGGGGCGCCACCAGAACGGCGTCGTACGCATGGCGCACGATGCGCACGTTGGCGATCATCTCCGGCTTGATCCTGCGTTGGGGATTCTCGAGGGCGATCTCCACCTCGAACGTGCGGCTGACCGGGTCGACGGCCGCGGCGGCGAACTTCACCGTGCCCTCGAACTCGTGTCCGGGCAGGACGTCGAAGACGATGTAGGCGCGCGAGCCCACGCCCACGTCCAGGGCGTAGCGTTCGGGCACGCCCACGGAGAGCTTCAGATTGTGCGGATCCAGGACGCGCACGACCGCAGTGCCAGGAGCGACCAGCTCATCGGCGTCGACGTAACGCTGCTCGAGGACGCCGTCGAAGGGCGCCAGAATCAGCGTGTTCTCCAAGCGCTTGCGCAGCAGCGTCAGGCGCGCGTCGGCCTGCGCCGCGCCGCGCTTGCGCTCGAGGTACGCGATCTCAGTGCCGATTTTGTGCTGCTCCCAGACTTCGCGCTGGCGCTCGAACTGTTGCCACGCCAACGACGACTCGGCGACCGCTTCGGCCAGCGTGGCGCGCAACAGGTCATCGTCGATCTGCGCGATGCGCTGTTCCTTGCGCACCTTGTCACCCTTGTCGACGAAGAAGCGCTCGATGCGGCCGGGTTCCTCGGCGCTCAGCGTCACATCGTGCTCGGCCTTCACCGCGCCGGTCAGCCGGATGAACTCCTCGAACGAGCTGGGTGTGAGGCTCTGCACCTCGACATTGATGATCTTGACCACCTCGGGCGCATTGCTCGCGTCGTTGGCGTTGGGCTCTTCGCCTTCCGAAGCGCCGCATCCGGCGGCGAGCGCGGCCACGACCCCCGTCAGGCCCCCGACGGCGGCGCGCATGATGAAGCGCCACGATCTCCCGGTACGAGCGCGGTTCATGATCCACCCTCCGTGGATTCGCGGTTCACGGTTGTCCGATCGTCGACGAGCGGCACCACGCCCACGGCGGCGTCCAGCTGCGCCTGATAGTTCAGCACGTCGAAGATGGCTTGAGCGTAGTCGAACTCGGCCTCACGCAAGGCAATTTCCGCGTCGGTGGCGTTCAGCTGCGTTCCCAGACCGTTGCGGAACTCGGCCGAGGCGATGTCGAAGCCGCGCTGTGCCTGGCCGACGGCGCGCTTCTGCGCGGCGACGCGCTGGCGCGCCTCGAGCACCTGGGACAGGAGCGTGCGGATCTCGTTCTCGGTACGTTGCGCGGCGAGGGATTCGCGCTGCTGGCTCTGGCGCACCTGCAGGCCGCGCTGCGCCATGCGGCTGTAGCGCTGGCCGCCCTGCCACACGGGGACTTCCAGTCGAATGCCCGCCTGCAGGTTGTCGCTGCGCTGGAACTCGTCCTCGCCGAAGAAGCTCGGGCTGCCGTCTTCTTGCGCGTCGTACCTGTAGTTCACGAACGCCGAGAGCTTCGGGTAGGCGGTGGCGCGTTCGGCGGCCAGCTGCGCGCGGCGCAGATGCACGTCGAGCTTGGCCTGCACCAGCTCCGAGCGCTGCTCGCGCCCGACCTCGAGAAGACGGGTGAGGTCGTCGGTGCTGCGCTGCGTGATGCCGGCGGCGCGCAGCAGCTCGCGGTTCTCGTTGGTGTTGGCCTGCAAATCGTCGAGATCCATCGTGTTCAGCGCGCCCAAGAGCGCGAGCGGCTGATCGACGTCGAGCCCCATCGCCACACGCAGGTCGCGTTCGGTCTCTGCAAGGACGTTGAGCGCGCGCTGCAGGTTGGGCTGCAGCTTGGCCAGCTCGACTTCGAGGCGCAGCACGTCGTAGCTGCTGCCCAGTCCTGCGGCCTCGAGCGCCTGCGCGCCGTTCAGCGTTTCCTGGATGCGGCGGATGCTCTCGCGCAGCAAACGCACGTTCTCGCGATCGAGCAGCGCGCGATAGTAGAACGTGCGCACGTCGGTGACGATGGTCTGCGCGGTGCCTCGCAGACGCTCCTCCTGCAGCGAGCGGAAGCGCCCGGCGGCGCCCAGCCCAATGAAGGCCTCGGCCTGGAAGAGCGGCTGCTCGACGGTGACTGTCGCGTTCCACAGGTTGTCGCCGGCGAACTTGACGGCGACGAAGTCGTTCGGCCCCGCGTTGGGATCGAAGAAGATGGCCGGGAAGAAGGCTTCCTGGTCGCTCAGGTTGCGCGTGTAGGTGGCCGAGGCATCGATGTGCGGGAAGACCTCGCCCCAGGCCTCGCGCACCTGCTTGCCCGCGACCTCGAGCTCCAGGCGTGCCTCGCGCAGCGTGCGGCTGTTCTGCAGCGCGAACTTCACGCAGTTGTCCAGCGTGAACACCTGCGGCGCCTGCGCGATCGTCGCCTGCGTCTCGGTTTGCGCCGCAGCCATGGACGGCAACGCGGCCGCCCCACACGTCATCGCGGCGCTCAACATCACGCGCGACATCCCGGTGCGCCGTCGACGCGGCCACGCGGCGCGCGTCCCGCTCTTCGCTTGCAGGATCATCGTTTCGGCTCCGATTCGTTCCGTTTCAAACGCGTGCTCCCAAACCATGCAGCAACATGTTCACGACGTGCTCACAGCGTTCGGCGACGACGCGTTCGCGATCCCAGTCGTCGCCCCACTGCTCGCGCATGTGCTCCTCGTGCTCGAAGAAGAACCTGCACATCCCTTCCACGGTGATCAGCACGTGACGCGGATCCTCGACCCGGAACACGCCCGAATCGATGCCGCGCTGGATGGCCGTGCTGGCGGCGACGAAGAGCTTGTCGTGCATTTCGTCGTCGCGTTGCACCTCGAGGCGTTCCAGCGTGCCGTAGGCGCACAAGCGCACGTAGTGCGGGTTGTCGGCGAGCAGCCGCACGTAGCGGCGGGTGGCCGCCGACAGCGCCTCCACCGGGTCGGTGATCGAGAAATCTTCCAGGAAGGGTGCGAGCTGGGTCGCGAGGCGCTGCATGATCGCGCGGTACAGCCCCTCCTTGGAACGGAAGTAGTAGTGGATGAGCGTCTTGTTGACCCCTGCGCGGCGCGCGATCTCCAGCGTCGAAGCGGAGTGAAAGCCGCGCTCGGCGAACACCTCTTCGGCCGCGTGCAGCAGCTTGTCTTCGGTTCCGACGGCGGTTTCGGGAGTGCGAGACAGCACGTGCGCCCTTTCGGTGGCGCGAGCAGACCGCGTCCGGCGGACGCCCAGGTCGTGCGCGCGCGGTGCATGAGCTCTGTCGACGCGGTTCCAATCCGCTTACGCGCGCCGGGCCGGAGATGTTTCACCGCACGGTTAGACTCCACGGCTAAACCGAGCGGTTAAGGTTAAAGCGCCATTTGGAAATTGGTTGGAACGCCGCGGCTCGTGCGGCCGTCGGGCCGGTCGATGTGGCTCAGGTGTGCTCGGCGGGGGTGGAGCGGGCGGCGGCGTGCCCCACGCCCGAAAGGGGTGTGACGCGGGGAAGCTCGTCTTCGGTGAGCGTCTCGCGTTCGAGCAGATCGCGCGCCCCGCGGTCGAGCCCTTCGCGGTTCTCCTCGAGAATCGTGCGCGCCTGGTCGAACGCCTTCTGGAGCATGTCGCGCACGGCGCAATCGATCTCGCGCGCGGTTTCCTCACTGTACTGCCGCTCGCGCGTGGGAAAGCCCGGCAAAAACATGCTGTTCTGCTCTTCGTAGGTGGCCAGGCCCAGCTTCTCGTACATGCCGTAGCGCATGACCATGCTGCGCGCGATGTCGGTGGCCTTGGCGAGGTCGTCGGAGGCGCCGGTGGAGATGTCGTCGAACACCAGAGACTCGGCGACGCGCCCGCCCAGGAGCACGGCCATCTTGTTCTCGAGCTCCTCGCGCGACATGAGGTAGCGATCTTCGGTGGGGCGCTGGATGGTGTAGCCGAGCGCGCCGATGCCGCGCGGAATGATCGAGACCTTGTGCACCTTGTCGGCGCCCGGCAACGCCATGGCGACCAGGGCGTGACCCATCTCGTGGAAGGCCACGCGCTCGCGCTCGGCGGGGTTGAGCAAGCGGTTTTTCTTCTCGAGACCGGCGACGATGCGCTCGATGGCCATCGTGAAGTCGGCGGTGGTGATGGCTTCGGCGTTGCGACGGGTCGCCAGCAGCGCCGCCTCGTTGACGAGGTTGGCGAGATCCGCACCCGTGAACCCGGGTGTCAGCGCGGCCACCTGCTCGAGCTCCACGTCCGGCGCCACCTTCACCTTCTTGAGGTGCACCTTCAGAATCGCCAAGCGCCCGACCTTGTCGGGCCGGTCGACGAGGATCTGGCGGTCGAAGCGTCCTGCACGCAGGAGCGCCGGGTCGAGCACCTCGGGCCGGTTGGTGGCGGCCAGGATGACCATGCCCTGCTGCACATCGAAGCCGTCCATCTCGACGAGCAGCTGGTTGAGCGTCTGCTCCTTCTCGTCGTGCCCGCCGCTCATCGGGCCGATGCCGCGCGCGCGTCCCAGCGCGTCGAGCTCGTCGATGAAGATGATCGCCGGCGCGCGTGTGGCGGCCTGCTCGAACAAATCGCGCACGCGCGCAGCGCCGACGCCCACGAACATCTCGACGAACTCGGAGCCGCTGATCGAGAAGAAAGGCACGCCCGCCTCGCCGGCGACCGCGCGCGCGATCAACGTTTTGCCGGTGCCGGGAGGTCCGACCAGCAGCACCCCCTTGGGCATGC
>JBFJHN010000099.1:0-7081 GCA_041613275.1 Candidatus Krumholzibacteriia bacterium
GATGATGCGTGGCCCCGCCAACAGGACCCTGGGTTTCCCATGCTGAACACGTCGAAGCATCACGTTCGGGAACACAGCGTCGGTTCCCGCCTCGCGCTCGGTGGCTGCCGGCGGCTCGACCCGCGCCCGCCGCGCGCCGGACGGTTCGCACGCGCTGTGTGCGGAATGATTCTTCTCGTGTCGCTCCTGGCCACGACGCTGGGCGCGTTCGGACGCGTCGGGACCCAGGTACGCGGCTTCCCGTCTCCGGGCGACAAGCCCGAAGGTCTCGCGTTCGACGGACGTTACCTGTGGTGCAACAACTTCACGGACGGCTCGCTCTACAAGATCGACCCTCAGGACGGCAGCGTCGTGGCGCACTACCAGGGAGGCGGCCTGCCGACGTCGCCCGAAGGCTTGGCCTGGGACGGCGAGCATCTGTGGTCGTGTCACTGGCACACCGGCATCATCTTCAAGCTGCGCGAGACGTCCGAGGGCATGGAGATCGTCGACTCCTTTGCGAAGCCGGCGGGCTCGGGTTCGTCCGTGGGCCTCGGGTGGGACGGCTCGAACTTGTGGCTCACATGCTGGCCCAATCCGCCGCAGTTCCAGTTCGGTCAGATCTACAAGCTCGACCCCAGCAACGGCCAGGTGCTCGCCATGCACGAGCTGCCGGTGTACTGGATCGAAGACCTCGCGTGGGATGGCACGTACTTCTGGAGCGCCGACTGGTTGTTCGGCATCGGCTTCGCCATCGACGTGGCAACCGGAGACACGCTGCACACCTACGACGCGCCGGGCCCCAACCCCGTGGGCACGGCGTGGGACGGCACACATCTGTGGATCACCGACACGGATCGCGACTCCATCTGGGCGCTCGACATTTCGGCCGGCCGCACGTCGGTACGTCGGCTCGATTGGGGCCAGATCAAGCGATTCTTCGTTCCAAAATGAGTGTGCTATGCTGCGCGCCGCAACGAAGGCGGTCCGCATGAATCCAAAGGAACGTGCCGCACGCTCCGCCATTACAAACGTGCGCAGTGGGCAAGTGCTCGGACTCGGTACCGGAAGCACCGCGCGCGAAGCGCTTCATGTCCTCGCCCAACGCATCCGCGACGAGGGGCTCGAGGTCGCCGGCGTCCCCACATCGGAAGTCACGCGTCGCGAGTCCCAGCAGCTGGGCATTCCGCTGACGACGTTGGACGAACATCCCGTTCTGGATCTCGCCTTCGACGGCGCCGACCAGGTGGATTCCCAACTGGCCTGCATCAAGGGATACGGAGGCGCGCTGCTGCGCGAGAAGATCGTGGCGCGTTGCGCGCGTCGGCTGCTGATCATGGTGGATCCGTCGAAGCTGAGCGAGACGTTGGACAAGCCCGTGCCCGTGGAAGTCTTGCCGTTCGGCGCTGCTGCCGCGCGACGTGCGCTGGTTTCGCTGGGCGGCAAGCCGGTGCTGCGCCTGCGCAACGAAGAGCCCTACCTCACCGACAACGGCAACCACATCTTCGACGTCGACTTCGGCGTCATCGACACGCCCGGAGAGCTCGCCGCGCGCATCACCGGCTTGCCGGCCGTGGTCGACCATGGACTGTTCGTCGATCTGATCGACGAGCTGCACGTGGGCGAGGCCGAATCGTCGCGCGTGATCCGACGCAACACATGACATTCGGTCCCTGGGGCGGGCCCGCGCGGGCAACTCGCGGCATCCGCGTACGTACAACTGGATCGAGGGCGTAGGCCACGCATCGGGTTCGTGCGCCCTTCAAAACCCGCACGGCTTCTGTCATTCTCGGCGTCATGTCCCGATGTTCCTCATGCAGCGCGCCCGTGGGGGCGTCCAGCCGCTTCTGCAGCAGCTGTGGGACGCGCGTGCCCGACCTTGCGAGTGACGTCACCGTGACCAGTCTGGGCAGTCAGCAGGCCTCGTCGCCGGCCAGCGGCTGGTCAGGGTGGTCGCAATCGTCTGTGGATGGCGCGCGGTTCCCGCCTGGAACCATGCTGGCGAACCGCTTCCGCGTGGTGGCGCTCGCCGGGCGCGGCGGCATGGGCGAGGTCTACCGCGTCGACGATCTCAAGCTCGGACAACCGGCTGCTTTGAAGTTCCTGCCGCCGGAGCTCGAGAACGACGCCGACCGCCTGACTCGCTTCATCAACGAAGTCCGCATGGCACTCAAGGTCAGTCATCCGAACGTCTGCCGCGTGCACGACGTGTCGGAAATCGACGGCCGCCACTATCTCTCGATGGAGTTCGTCGACGGCGACGATCTCGCGTCGCTTCTCAAGCAGGTTGGACGCTTCCCGCAGGACAAAGCGGTCGACGTGGCGCGCCAGATCTGCGCCGGTCTCGCGGCTGCACACGACGAAGGCATCCTGCACCGGGATCTCAAGCCCGCGAACGTCATGATCAACGGTCGCGGCCAGGTGAAGCTCACCGACTTCGGTCTTGCGGCGCCGGCCCAGGAGATGAGCACGTCGGACGTGCGCGCGGGCACGCCGCAGTACATGGCGCCCGAGCAGTTTGCCGGCCAGGAAGCCACCGTGCGCACCGACATCTATGCGCTGGGGCTGGTGCTGTTCGAGCTGTTCACCGGCAAGGCGGCTTTTCCCAGCAAGAGTGCCGCGGAAGCGGCGCGGCGACATGGCGAGACGACGCCGACCAGTCCGACGACGTTGGTCGACGGCCTCGATCCCGCGGTCGAGCGCGTCATCATGCGCTGCCTCGAAAAGGATCCTGCGCTGCGTCCCGCGTCGGCGCGCGCCGTGGCCGCCGCACTGCCGGGCGGCGACCCCTTGGCTGCGGCGCTGGCTGCAGGCGAGACGCCGTCGCCGGAGCTGGTTGCCGAGGCCGGCCACAGCGAAGGCTTGAGCCCCGCGCGCGCGTGGCTCGCGCTCCTCGGCGTGCTTGCGACCGTGGTCAGCCTGGTTGCGCTCGACAACAAAGCGCTCCTGGTGCGTATGGTTCCGCTCGAGAAGTCCTCGCACGTGCTCCACGATCAAGCACGCACGTTTGTGCAGCAGCTCGGCTACTTGGATCGTCCGACCGATTCGCTGTTCGAGTTCCAGGCGAACTTCGGTTACGTGAGTCACCTGGGCAGGGAGTACGAGGAGCGAGGAGACTGGGACGAGATCGCCGTGGGTCAGCCCGCGGCGCTCCTGTTCAACTATCGCCAGAGTCCCGAGTATCTGGAGCGAAACAGCGGCGGCAGCCTCGGTGGATGGATGGCGGATCCGCCGCCGACGCTTCCGGGCATGATCCAGGTCGGCTTGGATACGCGCGGTCGGCTGAGGTACTTCCACGCTGTTCCGCCCGACACGGCGAGCGTGTCCAACGCGGAGACCCCCACCGCAGGGACGGAGGCCGCGCAAGCCGCGATCGATTGGACGCCGCTGTTTGCGGCCGCCGGCTTCCAGCCGAGCGCGTTCGAACCGGTCGAGCCGAAATGGACGCCGTCGGTGTTCGCCGATACGCGCGCGGCGTGGGAGGGTGTGTACCCGGACGCGCCGGATGTTCCCATCCGCATCGAAGCGGCGGCGTTCGCCGGTCGCCCCGTGATCTTCCAGATCATCGAGCCCTGGACGCGCCCCGCCGTATCGACGGGGTCGACCGAGAACTTCTGGCAACGTGCGTCGCAGCTGGTCAGCACGTTCTGGTTCGTCATCGTACTCGTTGCGGCGTCACTCGTGGCGTGGCGCAACGTGCGCTTGGGGCGCGGAGACCGCAAGACCGCGCTGCGTCTCTCTCTGTACCTCGGCGGTGCACGACTCCTGTGGCTGCTCGGTGCGCACCACATCCCGACGCAAGACTGGCTGGGCTTGTTCACCGCGCACATGGCCTGGGCCGCGTATCGCGTCTGTCTCGTGTGGATCTTCTACCTGGCCTTTGAACCCTACGCGCGCCGTCTGTGGCCGCACATGATGGTTTCGTGGGTTCGCCTGTTCGATGGACGCGTGCGCGATCCTCTCGTGGGGCGTCATTTGCTCGTGGGGTTGCTGTTCGGCGTGCTCTTCACGTTGATCATGCGCTTGAGCTTGCACGCAGTGCCCGAGCTCGTGGGGCTTGCTCCCGCAAATCCGGAGATCCCGCTGTGGTCCATGGACTCTCTTCGGGGAACGCGTTTCGTCTTCTCGAGTGTCGCGGCTGCGCATACGCAGGCCGTGCTCAACATCTTCGTCGGAATCCTCATGTTCCTGATGCTTCGGCTCGTCTTGCGACGCACGTGGCTCGCAGTGCTCGGAATGTCGACGCTGGCCGGCGTCATGTTCCATCCGGGCAGTGGGAGCACGCTGACCTACATTGTCGGGATCGCCATTGCCATGTCGCTCTTCTGGTTCGTGTTCTTCCGTTTCGGGTTTCTGTCGCTCATGGTGTCGAACACGATTGGTGACTGGCTCGGCGCGCTCCCTCTGACGTTCGATGTCTCGGCCTGGTACTTCGGTGCCACGCTGGTACCCGTGGCGCTCGTCGTTGGGCTGACGATCTACGCCTTCTACGTGTCGCTCGCCGGCCGGCCGCTCTTCCACGACAGCGTCTTCGAAGCCGAGTCGCCGGCCACCCGCTAGGGCAAGACTTCGCATTCCGGCGTTGCGCAGCGTCCGCCGGCCGCGCTACGGATCTTCGCGAGCGCTCCGGTGCGCGCGGCGCAAGTCACACCGATCGCAATCTGCGCCACCAAGCCACTGTAAGCAGCGTCGTGAACAGCGCTAGCAGGTCGGTCGGCGCGCGGTAACGCGGGTTCCCGACCTCGAGCACCGTCGAGATCGCCATGGTGTAGAGCACGGTCGTCGTGGCGAGCACGATGGCGATGCACGGCGCTCGGCCGAGCGACTGGCGCAGCCTGCGCCGTCCCTCGCGTACGCATCCCCCGAAGGCCAAGGCCCCGAGCAACAGTGCCAACGACGCCAAGAGCAGCACGTTCAAACCAAGGCCAAGCAGCGCCCAGATCGTCTGCGCCGCACGTGAGCCGAAGTTCGCAACCTCGGGCACGGAAGGCATCCAGTAGCGCGCCATCGATTCGAGCACGCCGCTCACGTACCACATGGGACCCCGCGCGATGAGCTTCAGATTGAGCGCGAGCAGCGTGCGGGCGAGATCGCGCTTGGACATCCCGGTTCTCTCCTGGAGCTCGTCGACGGCCTCGTACACGTACATGGCCGCCGTGTGGTCGCTCTCGTCGCGAACGAGGGCGCGGTCGCGATACTTCACGAGAATGTTGCGGATTTCGTGGTCGTCGTCGGGCAGCCGTTCGACGACACGCACGGTGCGCGTGCAGAGATTGAATCCCAGCAGATACGTGGTCCCGAAGTAGCCGAAGCGCACGAGGTTGAAGCACGCATAGCCGCCGACCAGAATCACGGCGGAAACCAACAGTGCTCCAGCGGCTCGACGGACGTCTCGCCGGCGCTCCCGGCGCGCGTCGGTTTCCGACGCATCGAGGCGACTGGCTGCGACCCACAGCACGAGCGCGAACACGAACGGAAGCGCGGTGTACGTCGGACGGACGAGCGCGCTTGTGGCCGTAGCCAGCGCCCCGGCCCAGATGGCAGCCCGGCTCGCGCGCTGCAGGCCCCACGTCAACGCGCACACGCTTGCGATCAACAAGAACTCGGTGAAGATCTCGGACATGATGTGTGCTGCGTGCGACACGCACGGCGGCAGTGCGGCGACAACAGCCAGCGTGATCACCAAGGGTTTCGATCGTGTGAGCTCGTGGAGCAAAGTGCATAGCATCACCGCTGCAAGCGCGTGCAGAAGCAGCTGGACGAAGAAGAGCGCGCGGTGCGGCCTGGTGTGCGAGCCGGTCGCGAGCACGAGGAGCGGGTAGCCGAGCACGCGATCGTGCAGTGCGTCGAGCGTGCCGTCGGCGAGGTCGCGCGCGGCGACCATGTAGTCGGGGCTGTCGGAAACGCTGTGAGGCGCCTCCGGCCAGGCGTGCGAGTAGACCACGACGTATGCGACGAGCAGTGCCGTGAAGAGGAGAGCAGTCCGGCGCTTGAGCATCCCAGTCCGAAGAGCCGCCAGGGCGCGGCCCTGGACGGCCCGGGGGCTTCGGCGGGCCACAGGCAATCTAACGCCTCGTGCTCGGCGCGCAAGTAGACGCGCATCAACTAACGCAAGACCACCATCTTGCGGCTGTCGTTGAAGTCACCCGCCTTCAAGCGATAGACGTACAGACCGCTCGCAACCCGTTGGCCTGAATCGTCGAGACCATCCCAGATTGCCCCGTGATGGCGTCGCTCGAGGCGCTGGTCGACGAGCGTACGCACCAGGCGTCCCGACACATCGTAGATGCGAAGCTGGACGTGCTCTTCCTCCGGCAGATCAAAGGCGATCGTGGTCACCGGATTGAACGGATTCGGCGCGTTGGCGTAGAGCGCAGCAACGCGTGGCAGCCCGTCGTCCAACTCGTCGCGATCGAGCACGTCGGTCGTGGTATCCCGCTGTGCAAGACACGCCGGCGGTAGCACGCCCTCGAGGATCGCGCCCGCGAGCGCGCTCTCGGAGTCGGGCGTCGGCTCTCCGAGCTCGCGAATGTCCTCCCAAGAGAACGACATCGTCACCGCGTTCCAGGCGGCTCCGACGTTGGCGTTCATGACGACGGCACCCTCACCCGTTGTGGCACCGAGGGCGAAACGATGCGTGACGACAGCCGGCGCCGTTGCCCCCAATGCATCGTAGCCTTCTTGGAAATTGCAGAACGGGTTCGTCAGGACGAACGCGTCGTCGGTGAAGTCCGACGTGGATCCGTTCGCCCACGTGAAGGCACCCTGGCCGACCACTTCGGGACGCGGACCGAGATTGTGCCCGTCCCCGACCAAGACGACCCCCATCTCGTCACCGAGAACGTGGTTGGCCAGCGAGGGCGGGGCCTCAGCGATGTCGTCGCCCAGGACCCAGAGCGTGGCACGACCGGCTTCGCCCGAGGCTGCCTGTGCCAGCCAGTCGCGATACCACTGGTTCTGGTCCGTCAGCCGCTCGACACCCGACCCGTCGGCGATGGCAAAGTAGGCGTACGGCCCCGCATCGAGAACGATGACGGCGTACCCGGTGACCTGCTCCACGGTCGCACGCGACCCGATCGGGTTGTTCGTCGTCGAGCCGCGA
>JBFJHN010000100.1:0-7059 GCA_041613275.1 Candidatus Krumholzibacteriia bacterium
CCGACCTCGCCATCCTCGCCACGCGCGGACGCAACCTGCGCTCGATGATCTTCGGCAGCACGACCGAACAAGTGATGCGCAAGCTGCCGTGCTCCGTTCTCGCCATCAAGCCTGGCGATGGCGACTGGGTCCCCGACGCCCTGGCCACCGCGACCGGCGCTGCCACCGGCGCTGCCACCGGCACAGCGACCGGCGCTGCCACAACGGGCGCCGCCGTCACAACGAGAGCCGGTCCCACCACGAAGCGCGCGCCGAGAGATCGCGGTTGACACGCTTCGAACGCGTCGACACCATGCTCGGACTCACGCCTGCCCGGTTGTGGAGACGCCGATGCACCGCACTCGTGCTCGGGTGTACATCAGCTCCGTTTTGTGCACCTTCACGGCTCTGGGCCTGACAACTGTCGGCTGCGAAGACACGCGAACACGCATCGATCGCACGCCGATCCTCGTAAACGCGTTTGAGTACGCCGAACCTGTCCTTACCTCCGCTGGCGACAGCGTGCTGATTCGCGCGATCGTCGGCTACGGTGACTGCAAGCTCGAGAACGCCGCCCTCGAGCTGCGCGGCGACTCGCTCGTCGTCCGGGGCAACGCCGTGTGCACGAGGGTCGAGCGAAGGAGCAAGGTCCTCACGCCGCCCGCGCCGCCCAACGCGCAGTCGTTTCGTCTGCCGTTCCCCGTGCTCGATCCGGGTACCTACGTCCTCGTCGCGGGCGAACTGGCGGATACGCTCACCGTTGCACCCAGCACGCTGCCTCCGCAAACCGCGCACATCGCAGCGCTCGGCGTCAGCTTCGCTGCCGACTCGTGCGCCGTTTTCCAAGTAGACGCGTTTGCGCTCGAGTACGAGCTGCTCGACGCGCCGCCTCCGCAGGCCGGAAGGGTCGTCCGCTTGTACGCCACGCTCGCAGGAGGCCCGATCTGCGATCCTCGGCGTGTGGCGAGCCTTCGCACACGGCGACTCGAGCCGATCCCCTGACCCTCCCGCGAAACGAAGCTGCCGGAACGACGCGAGCGCCCGCTCACCGGCAGCTCGGCGCCCGACGCATTTTTTTTGCAAGCACTCCTTGACACGTATTCATATGTTTAGTATTCTTCGCTCACCCGTAACCTCCCACGAAGGGGAACCGTGAGAGCCGGTGGCAGGACCCCCGTCCTGCCGCGGCACCTTCTCGAAATCGACGCACTTCTGCGCGAGCTGGCTCGCGCGCGCAACGGCATGGCTCTGTCCTTGGCGGCGCCGGCGCACGTCCTTGTGAGCCAATCGGCGTGGACGCGCTTTGGATATGCGCGTGCCGACGATTTTGCGCGCGAGCTCTTGGGCCAGTCGGGCAGCTGGTTGCACAACCTGTCACGGCTGCATGCCGCGTGTGGGCAACATCCCGAGCTGCGCCAAGCGGTCTCGGGACAGGACGGATCGCGTCCGTTGGGGCGTGTGGCGGCGCTCGAGATTGCTCGCATCGCCAAGCCGCATGACGTTGTGGACTGGATCGCGCGCGCGCGTGCGATGCCGGTACGCGAACTCAAGCGTGCGGTTCGAGGTGCGCTTTCGAAGCAGGGTCGTCGTGTCGACGCAGAGTCGAACGACGACACAGTTCGCGTGCGCTTAAGGGTGCCGCGCGCGGTGCGAGCTGCTTTCGAGGAGGCCGCGGATCTACATCGCGCCGTTTGTGGACGGGAAGAGAGTCTCGGTTCCTTCGTGGAGGCGCTCACTGGAGAGGCCACTGCGTCGGGCGTCGCAGGCCTGATCCGTGACGTCGCGGTTTATGACGCGCCCCGGAAGGCGTCCGGCTTGCGCCGCGATGTTTATATCGCACGTGATGCCGACACGCGAGTCGATCCTCGACGTGCAGACGAAGCGCATCCTGTACAGCGTTCTGCGAGCGCTTCTCGTTCAACGGCGTACGATGCGCGAACTCCTTGCGACGCGGTACACTCGTCTGATGAGGCACCACCACACCATGCGATGCCGGGTGCCTCGAACACCGTTCGGCACCCTGTTGTGGTGGAGGCGCTCGCGGTACTCGAGAGCCATCGACGTCGTTCTCGTTTCGACGCCCGTCTGCTCGCACGGTCGACCGCGGCCCCGCGCGCGCGGCCAACGCGGGGCGAGAAGGCGGACCTCGAGCGCGTTCTCGAGTCCCTTCAGCAGTGGCTGGCTCTCGAGAATCAGATCGAAGTCCAGATGGGCAGGCTGCTTGCCTTGCTCAGCGAGCTTCGCGCTTGGGACACGCTCGGGTTCGCGGGTGTCGGCCACTATGGAGAGGAGCGTCTCAGTCTCAGCCGCTCGTCGGCCCGCGCGCGCGCGCAGCTCGCCAGACGTTTGCACCACCGGCGCGCCGTTGCGCACGCGTACTCGACGGGAAAGATCGGAAGCGAGGCCGCGTCGACGATCGATCGAATCTTACGAACCGCGGACGAACGGAAGAACCCACGGGCGGGCCCGATGGACCGTGCCGGGGGCTTGGCCGCGGAACTGACGTGGGTCGAGCGCGCGTGCGAAAGCACGGTCAAGCGCATCCGGGATGAATGTCGCATTCTCCGCGAACGGTCGCTCGCGGATGCCAGCCCGCATCGAGCTCCGATGCCTCTCGAGGATGTCCACTGGCACGCCGCGCTCCTGCGCCGTCCGGGTCGCTCCCTCGAACGTGTCGCAGCCTACGGGCACCGGATGTTGGGCGACGTTCTTCGAGGCCCCGAGCGCCCCACACCAGACGTTTGCATCGAGCTGAACCTGCCGGTCGACGAGGGCCGCGCATTCGTCGAGGCGCTCGAGTCGTTGCGCGTCCACCTGTGTGACGAAGCCGCGCGAGAGGTCCAACGT
Organism: Candidatus Krumholzibacteriia bacterium; assembly: GCA_041613275.1. Classification (GTDB taxonomy): domain Bacteria; phylum Krumholzibacteriota; class Krumholzibacteriia; genus JBFJHN01. The sequence continues at coordinate 2,827 of JBFJHN010000100.1, forward strand.
TCGCGGTCCCCCGCCGAGGAAGCGCGCCTCCGGCCGTCGCAGCGCATTGCGCGCGAGCTCCGAAGACGACGCTGGAGCGTTCCGGCCTGGGTCGCGATGCTCGCGATGCTCGAAGACTACGTCTGCACCTGGGACACGAAACATGCACGGCGCGCCGACGCCGAGTACTCGCGGGATGGCTGGCGTTGCATGGCGCCCGGCTGTACTTCTCGATACCCGCTCGAGCGCCATCACGTGGTGTATCGCTCCCGCGGGGGCAGCGACGAATCCGACAACCTGGTCGTTCTCTGCCGCTTTCACCATCAAATGGGAGAACACGGCGGGTTGGCCCAGGTACGGGGACGCGCCCCGCTCGATCTCGTCTGGCGCCTGGGGCACGTCGACCTGGCGCGATGGTATCGCAACGAGCGCACCGTCACAGGCGCGACGAACGGAGCCGCACGCCGCCGCACGAATCGGCGGGACGACCTACAAGGCTGCTTTCTTGACGATCACAATGAGTGATGGCCTTCACGTACAATGGAAGCGCTCGCAGACGCAGTCGAACGAACGCCGACAAGGAAGCCGAGACCGAGAGGGCAGCCGTTGAGCCTGGAACCTGGACAAGACCTGCTGCACTACCGTCTCGTCGAAACGCTCGGCGCCGGCGGCATGGGCGTCGTCTACCGCGCGCACGACTCCAAGCTGCGTCGCGACGTGGCCATCAAGGTGCTTCCCGACAACTTCGCCGCCGACCCCGAACGCCTGACGCGCTTCGAACGCGAGGCCCACGTTCTCGCCTCGCTGAACCACGCCGGCATCGCGTCCATCTACGGACTCGAGGAGGCGTCGGGCACGCGCTTCCTCGTTCTCGAACTCGTCGAGGGCGAAACGCTGGCTTCGGTGAGCACCGACCCCGTCGTGTCCATCGGTCGTCCGCGCGTCGTGCACGAGCTCGAGGACGTTCGCGACATCGCCCTCGCCCCGAACGGAGACTTCCTGCTGCTCCAGCGCGTCCCCGGCTCGGGCATCCAAACCCGCGTCCACCTCGTGCAGAACTGGTTCCAGGAACTCGAAAGACTCGTCCCCTGAGAGCACCCACGAGGAGGTTCATCGTGCAGGCTTCGGCAAGGGTCCGGCTGGTCACGATTGCCGCGATTTCGTGCTGGGGGACGGACGCGTTCGCGCAGGTCTTCTTGCGCATCGACACCGATCCACGTGCAGCGGGCATGGCGACCGTGGGCACGGCCACGGCGGAGGGGCCCAACGCGGCCTACTACAATCCGGCGCTCCTTGCGCTCGAGCTCGATCCCAGCGTGCTGGTGTCGCTTCCGGTCACCCAACAAATCCCGCAGCTCAGCAACACCATCTTCATCCGCGAGCTGAGCAGCGTGTTTCCGCTCTCTGGAGCGCGCATCCCTCTGGCCGTCGGCATCAACTATCGGCGCCTGTCCTATGGCATCACGGGACGGCTCGAGGGCGACGAGATCGACGCCGTCGACTGGGCGCTCGGCTTCAGCTTCGCGGCGCGACCGCTCGCGGGCTTGGCCGCCGGCGCGCGCTTCCAGGTGGTGTCCGTCGAAGGCTTCGACCGCGCCGAGCCCAGCTTCGATCTCGGCGTCCTGGGGACGCATCGCCTCGTCGCCTACGACGACAACTTCGTCGAAGGACGCGTGGGCATGAGCGTGCGACGTTGGGGGCCCGACTTCAGGGCCGAGACCACCATCTTCAGCACGGTTCAACCGCAGGACACCGATCTGGCCTGGGGCACCGGTCTCATTCTCGGCTCGCGCCGCACACGCCTCACGCTCGGCGTCGACCTCGTCGATCCGGTCGGCGATTCCGCCAACTTCGTCAACCGCGAGTTCGAGCAGTTCTACGGCGCCGAGCTCGAAGTGCTCACGCTGGCCGCACGCGTCGGGCACGCCGAGATCTCCGGCAACGAACACCCGCACCTGGGATTCGGCCTGGCGTTCCCGTTTCCGGCCGGCCTTCTCGGCAGGTTCGACTACGCGCGCGAGCCCACGGCCTTGGGAGCGCACGACCGCTTCGGCATGTCGCTTCGCTGGGCACCCGACGCGCGCGAGCTCTTGGAAGACACGGGCCGCATCCGCACGCGCTTCGCCGTCGGGGTCGTGGATCCCGCCGACGCGCCGGGGAATCAGGCCTGGGACATCGGGCCCAGCCTGCGCGTCGCGACGCAGCTCGAGCTCACGCGCGACACCGATCTCGAGACCTGGTTCGCGTGGGGCTGGGTGCAGGACCAAGACGACAACGCCGCGGAATCGAACTTCACCTTCGTGCAGTTCGGCGGCGGCGTGCGCCAGGCGTTCGACTTCGGCCGTGGCGCGCGGCCGTACGCGTGCGCCGGCTTCGGCGGCTACCGCATCGGCGAATCGCACACCGAGACCACCGACGACGGCCGCGAGTTCACCGAACGCGGACAGGTGGTCGCGCCGGGCTACACGCTGGGCGTGGGCTACGAGTTCGACATTCCCGAATCGCCGGGACGCAGCATCGACGTGGCGTTGCTCGTGCACAACTTCCGGCCGCAGTTCCTGCGACACCCGGAAACCTGGTGGGAGCTGAACGTGGGCTTCACGCTGCCGTGAAGGACGGCCGAGGACGGAGTCAGCTCGACGTTGCGTCCGTGGCCTGGGCCGGGCTCTCCGATGCAGCCGGCGCAGCGGGTTCCTTTGCGGTTGCGGCTCCGGTCGCCGGCTTCTCGCCGGGCACGCGGGGCAGCTCCTGCACGAGCGACTCGCGCAGCGCGGCGCTCCACGCCTGCAGCGCGGACACGTGCGCACCCGACAACGCCACCGACGGCAGCGCAAAGGGAACGCGCGTGTCGGTTGCATCGCCCTGGGTTGCGATCGAATCGCTCTCCAAAGCGCGCTGGTAGGCGCTCCAACGCGTCTGCAGATCCATGCGCAGCGACGCCGCACGCTCCGTGTTGCCGAAGTTCTCCTGCAGCTGCGCCTGGCGCAACGCGTACGTCGGCTGCGTCGGGTCCAGCTCGGTCGCCGCAATCGAGCCCAGAAGCGGCAGAACTTCCATGCCCGCACGCTGCATGTGTGCGCTCGAGCGATCCAGCTCGCGGGCCAGCGTCTCGGGCTGGAAGGTGACGACGAACGCCACCCACGCCACCAGCACGCCCAGCACCAGCCACTCGCCGCGGCCTTGCATGCGATGACCCGAGCGATGCGCGGCGCAGCGCGCGCCGTCCAGCGCCGAACCGATCCAAATCAGCACACCGCACGCCACCAGCGCCAGCGCACCCAGCAGCACGTACTCCAACGTGCGCGGCTCGAGCTGAGCGCTCGTCGATGCGGCGTTCGCCTTCCACAGCACGCGCGTCTGCCACACGGCGACCGCGGCCATGAGCGTGATGCCGGCGTTCCAAAGCGCCCACGCGGCTCGCCGCGCCGCGTTCTGCAACAACAAGCCCGACCCGGGAGCCACGAGACCCGCGAGCAGCGTGAGCACCGGGTTCGTCAGCGCATGCGAGAGGCGCTCGGGAAAGAACCGCGCGTCCCAGCCGGCCAAGAACACCGCGCGCGCCCACGCCGCGAACGCGAAGGCGGTGAGCGCACCCAGGCCGCCGAACCCCACGAGGAAAGGCAGACGGCCCGACTGCGCCCACGTCGACACGCTGTCCCAACTCAGGAACAGACCCAGCCAGAGCGGCAGCGCGGCCAAGCCCAGGCAGGCCCACACGACGCTCTCGCGCGGTCGCCCCTGCTGCATCACCACGGGCGCCAAGGGCCCCAGCACGTACGCCGCAACCAGGAGCAGGAACGTACGATCGGGAACCGGTCCCACCTGCACGTAGGCCTGCTCGGCGCCGGTTTCGGCCAGGCGCTCGCGCGCCGCACGCGCGAGCTTGTCGAGCTGCTCCCGCGCAACATCGTCGTCCGGCAACGACTTGTCGACGTCGATGATCCAGGTCTTGCCCTTGTTCGCGTACACGCGCACCGCCCTCGCAAATACCGACGACCCACCGAAGCGTCTGCGGCACGTTCGTACCGCCCGACGACCCGCGAGCGACCATGGGAAACGACGGCTCGGATTCCGACGTCGTACTCGCAATGCCCGTGCCCGGAACGCGTGGAACACGCTCCGAGCGCATCATGGACAACGATCCCCCGGCGTGCTAAGGGATAGAGATTCCGACAAGCATGGAGGTGCCACATGCTTCCGACTTCGGCGCGCGCCGTCACGACGGTCGCGCTCACGTTCGCGCTTCTCGCCACC
>JBFJHN010000101.1:0-7050 GCA_041613275.1 Candidatus Krumholzibacteriia bacterium
GCAGCAGCTGTTTCGCGTCGCCACCGGCATCGACTCTCAGATGCTGGGTGAGCCCCAGATCCTGCAGCAGGTGAAATCGGCGTTCGAGGCCAGCCGTCAGGCGTCGACGACCGGTGTCGTGGGCGAACGTCTGCTGGCGGCCGCCATTCGCTGCGGCAAGCGCGCGCGCTCGGAAACCGCCATTTCGCTCGGCGCGGTCAGCGTGGCGCAGGCCGCGGTCAGCCTGTCGCACAAGGTCTTCTCCGACCTCGCCCCACGTAGCGCCTTGGTCGTGGGCGCGGGAGAGACCGGCGAGCTCGTGGCGCACAGCTTGAGCGAGCACGGAATCGGACGGCTCCTGGTCGCCAACCGAACCCTGGATCGTGCCCGCGACGTGGCAACGCACACGCGCGGCGAACCCATGGGGCTCGACGACATCCCGAACGTCTTGAGCGAGGTGGACATCGTCATCACCTCGACCAGCGCTCCCGAGCCGATCGTTCGCGTCGACATGGTGCGTGCGGCCATGAAGCGACGCTCGAACGAGATGTTCCTGATCGTCGACATCGGCGTGCCGCGCGACGTCGATCCCGCCGTCGGACAGCTCGACAACGTGTTCCTGCAAGACGTCGACAGCCTGCAGGGCATGATCGACCAGAACCTGGTGCGACGCCGGCGCGAGGTACCTCAGGTCGAACGCATCATCGACGAAGAGGTCGAACGCTTCCTCGACTGGTACGCGGGGCTGAACGTGGCACCGGTCATCAAGGAGCTTCGAGGACGTCTGGAGTCGTTGCGTCAGAAGGAGATCGATCGCGCGCACCTCACCCCGGAGCAACGCAAGATCGCCGAGCAGGTGACGCATGGCTTGCTCAACAAGATCCTGCACCGACCCATGCGTTTGCTGCGCGAAGCCACTTCGCAGGGTGAAACGGGGACGCGGCGCGTGCAGACGATTCGCGAGATCTTCGGGCTGGAACCCGACTCGAACCACAACGAGCACAACCACAACGAACGCAAGCACCGCGACGACTGACGGGAGCCGAGCGTGGCGCAGACTCTTCGCATCGCAACGCGCGGAAGCCGATTGGCGATGTGGCAGGCGGAACGTGTGCGTGACGCTCTGCTGGCGTTGGGCGAAGATCTGCGCTGCGAGATCGTGCGCGTGCGCAGCTCCGGAGACGAAAAGCAGCATCAGAACATCGCCGATCTCGGTACGATCGGCATCTTCACGCGCGAGATCGAGAACACCTTGCTCGACGGTCGCGCCGAGGTGGCCGTCCACAGCCTGAAGGACCTGCCCACCGAGTCTCCCGAAGGCCTGGAGGTTGCCGCGCTGCTGCCGCGCGACGACCCGCGCGACGTCCTCATCGCGGGCGCGCTCGTTGGGCTCGGTCCCAACGAGGCCCGGTTGGCGATGTCGGCGCTGCCGCGAGCCGCCACGGTGGGCACCTCCAGCCTGCGCCGGCAGGCCGAGATGTTGCGCGCGCGGCCCGACCTGCGCGTGGTCGAGGTTCGTGGGAACGTGCCGACGCGGCTCGCCAAGGTCGAGAACGACGAGATCGACGCCATCCTGCTTTCCGCGGCCGGGCTGGATCGGCTGGAGCTGCGCCCCCACGGTGCCGTGCGCATGCCACCCGAAATCATGCTGCCGGCTCCCGCACAGGGAACGATCGCCGTCCAGGTGCGTCATGACGACGAGGCCACGCGCGGCATCGTGCAACGCATCGACGACAACGAAACGCGTACGACGACACACTGCGAACGCGTGCTTCTGCACGAACTGCGCGGTGGGTGTCGCATTCCGCTCGGCGCTCTGGCGACGCTCGACGGCGACACGCTGCGCCTGCGCGCACGGCTGCTTACGCCCGACGGGGTTACGGTCCTCGAGGGCGAGCATCGCGCGGCACGTGACGATGCCGAATCCCTCGCCGCGCGCGTCGCCGACGAGCTGCGCAGCCAAGGAGCGCAGCGCATCCTCGACGATCTCCGCTCCACTCCGTAGTTCTGCGGACACGTTTCGAGTCCGGCTCCACGGCCCCTTCGCCGCAGTCACCGCCGATGTCGTCGAGCGCGCCTTGGTTCCGCGAATCTCACCGTAAGTCCTTGCCGCCCGTGCAAGGCGGACCTACGATCGTTCCACCACAAGTGCTTTGCTCAATCGCGGCCTTGGTGGGAGGCCCGCGCTGGGAGTTCCGATGATCGGGTGTTCCTGTGCGGGGAGTGAGCCAGCCTCGACGTATCCGGCAGCACGGCCTTCACGGACCGCGCGGCATGGTACGCCTTCTCGTTCCGACCGTTCGCAAACGCGAATCCCCACACGCAACACCGCATGGGACGCTCTTCGCGTGGGCCCTCGCGCGCATCGCACGCTGCGGCGCGTGAGACTCGCCGACTCGAGACGGAGGGGTGATCTCAATGCGTTCGCGTTCATTTGCTCTCGCCGTGTTCGCGGTCGCGATTCTGGTAGCCGGCTGCGGCGGCGGCCCGAAGGACGGTGGAGGACTTCGACCTGACTCGAGCCAGTTCGCATCCGAGTGGCTCGACGTGACCATGGGCGGCATGATGGCGGTTCCCGGCAAGGGGCCCGCTCTGACGCTCAGCCTCAAGAACACCAGCCGGAGACCGCTCTGGGTGGCGGTGGAGTTCACCGCGCCCGGCGCCGGCTCGAGCTGCAACGTCGACAAGCAGCTCGACGTGGGTGGCGGCGGGATGTTCACGTGTCCGCAGACGTCGCTCGTGCAAGACGAGGACTATCCCATCGTCGTACACACCTACGGCGACGCCGGCCGCACCAAGCTGCTCGAAACCACGCAGACCCAGCTGCGCTTCGGCGCCAGGGACGTCGCGGCGTTCAACGAGCTGGCCGAATCGCTGCGCTCGGCGGAAAAGGACTGACGAACCGGGCGTTCCGGGGGGCGACCCCGCCGCGGCCAAAAACCGGCCCACGAAGGCCCGCTCTTTTCTCGGGGTCGGGGGTTGACATCTCCTAATTGTACTAGTACATACAGTGCAAAGGAGGGCCCGACGTGCTCTACGTGGAAATCGACGTCCACAGTGCGGTTCCGGTCTACGAGCAGATCATGGATCAGATCCGCGCCGCCGTGCGGGCCGGCCGGTTGACCCCTGGCACGCCGCTGCCCTCCGTGCGCCAGCTGGCCGCCGATCTCGAGCTCAACCCGAACACCGTGGCCAAGGCCTATGGCCTGTTGGAACGTGATGGCGTGCTGGAAACGGCCCGCCGCCGCGGCACCCGCGTTGCGGGCGCAGCACCCTCGAAGGCGCGTCAGGCCGTGGATCTGCGTCTGCAGGAGGCCGTCGATCACGTGCTCGAGCACACCGCCAGCCTCGGCATCGAAGCCGACGAGCTTCTCCAGGCACTGCAGGGCCGCTTGCGCAATCGTGGCTCCAGAGGTGCGCCGTCCCGAAGGAGGTCGTCATGACTCCCACCGTTCTGCTCGTCGTGATTGCAATTCAGGTCGCGCTCTTCCAGTTCGGCTCCATCGCTTTCTCGCGCAGCGTGTTTGCCATGCACTTCGGCGGCTCGACCGCATCGCCCGCGGACCGCGTCCGCCACTATCTCACCACGAGCGCTCGTCTGCAGGTGGTGATCGGCGCCATCCTGACCGCTGCGCTGGTCTGTATCGCGACTGGCGTCTTGGACGCGCTCACAGTCCGGCGGCTCGCCCTCGCGATCGTTTCGCTCGTATCGAGCGGTGTGTTCGTCGTGAGTTTCGTGCGCGACCGTCGAACCCTTCGCACGCTGCAAGAGGCGTTGCCCGAAACGGGTGTACGGCGTGCGGCGCTCGAAATGCGCCAGCCCGCGCGCAAGCAGCTCTTCGAAATCCTCACGTTGGCCATGTTCCTCGTTACGTGCCTGTTCGTCTTCTGGGCCGTGCGTCACGTGCCCGCACCGCACGATCCGGCCGCGGGTCCCGGCCCCGAGGCCTCGCACATGCTGGTCTACCTGGCCATCCAGGGCGGCGTGACCGCCCTTCTCTTGTGGTTCTCGTTCCGTTTGAGTGAGGCACGCACGACAGCTTCGCCGCGCTTCCCCATGTTTCGCGACCATCCGGACGTGGCGCTTCGCGTCGGTATGGAGCTGGCCGACGCCGAGGTGCGCGCCTTCGACTGGGCCAAGATCGGGATTGCAAGCTGGTTCGCGTGTGTTCAGCTGCATCTGTTCTTGAGTGCGAACGAGAACGCATGGAGCGGAGCAGCGCATGCGGCACAGTGGGCTTGCGTCGGTTTCCTCCTCGTGGTTTTTGGCACGTACCTGCTGCGCGTGCGTCGCGTCGTGACGACGCGTGTCGAGGCGACGGAGAACGAAATGGGATGAGCGTCGGTACTGCTTCAGGGTCTCTCGCCCGACGCCGGAACGTCGATGGACTTCATCGGCGACCGTCGGGTTGGACGACCTGGCCCGGCGGTCGCGCGCCGCGGATGCGAGCGTCCGCTTCCGAACACTCGACGTCCGCGGCCGCACGCGGGCAAGACCACGTCGAATCTTTAATGACGATTCTAGAACACCTTGCGTCCTTGCACGGGAATTGCGGATCGCAACGACGGAGGCAGTCTCATGGACCGACCCGTCGACCCGATCTGGCGCCGCAGAGAGCAACGACGTCGTATGGCGTGGGGCGTTCTGTCTCTGATCCTGCTCGTCGGGCTCATCGTCCTGGTCCCGGCGTGGGTCAAACCACGCGTCGCGCGCGACCGGATTCGCACCGCGTTCGTGGAGCAAGGCGAGCTCGAAGCGACGCTTACGGCTTCTGGGACGGTGGTCCCCGAGCGCGAGCACGTCGTCTCCAGCCCCATCGAGACGCGGGTGCTGCGCGTTCTCAAGACGCCGGGTGCCGCGGTCACGCGCGGCGAACCCATCATCGAGCTGGACGTCAACCAATCGCGACTGGCCCTCGAGCGCCTCGAAGAGCAGATCGCGTTGAAACGCAACGAAGCCGAGAGCGCACACATCGAGGCGCAGCGCACCATCCTGGATCTCGCAAAGCAAATCGAGATCAAGAAGCTCGAGATCGAGAGCTTCGAGATCGCGCTCGATCGTAGTCAGAAGCTGTTCGACAAAGGGGTCGTTTCCGAAGACGACCTGCGCTCGGCGCGTGTCGACCTGAAGCGTGCGCGCATCGAGCTGAACCAGTTCGAGGAATCGGCGCGCTGGATACGTGAAGCAGCCCAGGTACAGGTCGAAAAGCTCGAGCTCGAGCGTCGCATCCAGGAAAAGGAACGTGATCAGGCGAAGCGTGAGCTGGAGCTGGCTACCGCCTGCTCCAACCACGACGGGGTGCTCACCTGGGCGCTCCAGAGCGAAGGCGCCACCGTGCGTCAGGGCGACGTCGTCGCCCGCGTCGCAGACCTCTCGTCTTTCCGCGTCGAAGCGCGTATCTCCGACGTGCACGGTCCGAGCCTGCAGCCGGGGCTTCCGGCGCGCGTCCAGGTCGGTGAAGAGATTCTCGACGGAACGATGCTGCGTGTGCTCCCCGAAGTTGAAAACGGCACCCTCACGGTGCTCGTCGGCCTTACCGAGAGCAGCCATCCGGCGTTGCGACCGAACCTTCGCGTCGATGTCCACCTGGTCACGGCCCGCAAGGAAACGACGCTGCGCGTGAAACGTGGCCCGTACGTCCACGTCGACGATCAGGCCGCCGTCTTCGTCGTGCAAGGTGACGCCGCCATCCGGACGCCGGTCGAGTTCGGCATTGCGAGCTTCGACCACCACGAAGTTCTTGCCGGTTTGAACGAAGGCGACGAAGTAATCGTGTCGGACATGTCCGACCACCGTCGCGTCAAGGAGGTTCGACTCAGATGACCCATGTCTCCCCGAATCCCGGAACCCTGTCGGATGCGTCCGGCACGCAGAGCATGTCGATGATTCGCTTGCGCGGCGTGGAAAAGGTCTACCGGACCGACCGCATTGAGACGCTGGCGCTTTCCGGGATCGATCTCGACATCCAGAACGGCGAGTTCGTCTCGATCATGGGACCGTCCGGCTGTGGCAAGAGCACGCTGCTCAACATCATGGGGCTTCTCGACGCGCCCAGCGCAGGCACGCTTCGCGTGGCCGATCGTGACGCGAGCTTGTTGCACGACGCCGATCTCGCGCGCATGCGCAACGAGAAGATCGGCTTCATCTTCCAAACGTTTCACCTGATCAGCGACCTGAACGTGCTCGACAACGTCGAGATCCCGCTGCTGTACCGGCGCGGCAGCGGTCGTGCGCGACGCGACGCAGCGCGCGAGGCGCTCGAGCGCGTCGGACTTGCGGCTCGCATGCGGCATTTCCCCACGCAGCTCTCGGGAGGGCAGCAGCAGCGCGCCGCCATCGCGCGCGCCATCGTCGGGCGCCCGAGCATCCTGCTGGCGGACGAGCCCACCGGGAATCTGGACAGCCAGATGGGTTCCGAGATCATGGAGCTTCTGGAGAGCCTCAACGCCGACGGCACGACCATCGTCATGGTTACACACGATCAACGGCTTGCCGAGCGCACGCAACGCATCGTGCGCCTGTTCGACGGCCGTCAGGTGAGCTGAGGAGGTCGACGTGTTCCGTCACTATACGCGCCTGGCCTTCAAGGTCCTCTGGCGCCGCAAGTTCTTTACCTTCATCAGCCTGTTCGCCATCACGTTCACGCTGTCGGTGCTCATGGTCGTGAGCGCGGTCGTGGACAACGCGCTCAGCCCCATGGCGCCCGAGACCAAGCTCGATCGCATGCTGCACATCCACGAAGTGTGGCTCGTGGGTGAGAACATGCGCAGCACCGGGAACCCCGGCTACGGATTCCTGGATCGCTATTGCCGCGACCTTCCAGGCGTCGAACGCTTTGCCATCTTGTCGCAGCTCGAGAACGTCGCCAGCTACGTCGACGGCGAGAAGATCGTTTCGTGGCGACGCCTCACCGATGGGGAGTACTGGAAGATCCTGGACTTCACGTTCGTCGAAGGTTCACCGTTCACCGAGCAGGACAACCGCGACGCCAACTTCGTCGCTGTCATCAACCGCACGACGCGGCAGCGGTTCTTCGGCGGCGGGCCGTGCGTGGGCAAGATGCTAGAGGC
>JBFJHN010000102.1:0-6986 GCA_041613275.1 Candidatus Krumholzibacteriia bacterium
CGTAGCGCGCGCGCTTTGCCTGAACCGCTCGAAGGACCGCTCCCCGCGTTGACACTCCCCGAAGGCGCTTCCTATACTGGCCCGTGCCCCAACCGCCCCTGAAATCAAGGGGTTGAGCCCACGACTCCAGCCTGCCCCGCGCGGAGGGAACGCCGCTTGACGCCGAACCGGGTGCGACGAGTCCTGGTTTTCCTGGGCGCGGGCGCCTGCGCCGGATTCCTGGCGACGCCCGACACACCCCACGCCGCTTCCGATCGTCTGCCTCGCTCCTGGGTCGAGTTCGACTCCGTGCGGGTGACGAACCCGGTGTTCTCGCCGAACAGCGACGGCGTCAAGGAGACCGTCTCGTTCGCGCTCACGCTGGTCGAGGACACGGTGGTCGACGTGCACGTCACACCTAGGGGTTTGCCCGATACGGTGGCGGTGCTCGTCGACTCCATGGTTCCCGACCCACGCGTGCAGTTCACGTTTTCGTGGAACGGGATCGGCAGCGACAGCCTGGTGCAGCCCGACGGCGACTACACCGTCACCTTCGCCGGCGTGACGGTCGCCCTGGGCGACTCGTTGTTCCTCCAGCGTCAGGTGAGGATCGACGTGACCGCACCGACGGTGGAGATCCTTGCCGTCGACCCCCAGAACTACGCGCCCACGACGCTCCACCCCGGAGTCATCCCGAAAATCCGCTTGCGCGTGAGCCAGTCGCAGCTCGCCGACAGCGTGTCGGTGAACATCGTCGGGTCGGCCGTCGACCAGCCGTTGGCCTTGGCGGGGGGCTTTTCCGGAGACGGCGACTACGTGGTGCCGTGCTCGGACTGTCCCGTGAACGCCATCTTCCCGGACGATGCCTACCTGATCACGGCAGCGGCCGGGGACGCGGCCGGCAACAGCACGCTGGACAGCGCCACGCTCGACAAGAACCTCGACGGACCGCAGTTCTCGTTCGAGCGCCCGCGCGACAACGCCGCCAACGAAGATCCGTCCGGGCGCTTCCACTTCCAGTTCGTCGACTCGATCGTGGGTGCGGCGACCGACGAGCGCCACACCGTGGACTCCGTCAGCGTGGCCATCGCGTTCGCGGGCGACACGACGCACGTCTTCGTGCCCCCGCGAGACACGACTCTTTCCACGACGTACCGCTTCAACCTGGACGTCTCGAGCCTGCTGACCGCGGAAGGGGCCCACGATCTGGAGTTCACGGGCTTCGACGTCGCGCGCCTGTCCGGCCGCGGCGGCCTGACGCTGGTCCTCGATCGCACGCCGGACGCGCCGCCCGTGATCACGCCGCCGCTCCCTGGCGTGACGAAGCAGCAGATTCTGCAGTTCACCGTCACGGTCGACATCGACGCCATCGCCGAGGTCATCATCGACGGCGGAACCGGGCCGCCGGACGAGCTGCCCGTTTCGGTCGACACGTTTTCGTGGCAGCGTACGCTCGCGCCCGGTCCCAATCTCATGTCCTTCCAGACCGTCGACTACGCCGGCAATATCTCGGTGGCCGACACGATGACGGTGGTGTGGGACACCGGCGTGGGACTCGCCATCCCCGAGCGCTTCGAACCGGGTCAGAGCATCCAGGTGGACGTGGGCGACGAGCCGGCGCAGCACGTGCTGGTGCGTGTTCTGGCCGTCGACGGCAGCCTGGTCCGCACCTTCCAGGAGTCGGCGAGCCGCCTGGTCTACACGTTCCCGTGGGACCTCACCACACCCGAGGGGCGGCCGGTGAAGAACGGCGGCTATCTCGTCTGGGTGCGGGTGCGTTATCCGGATGGGCGCGAGGATCGCTTCCGCAAGATGATCGCCGTGGTGCGCTAGCGCACCGCGACGTCGGAGGAGCATGAGCGCACGCACTCGAACCGCAATGCCCGTCGAGGTCGCATCGAGGCTCGGCGCACGGGACGGCGCATCGCCCGCCCGCTGGCTGCGTCACGCGTGCGTCGCCGTTGCGCTGCTCGGCGCACCCGCCGCGGCGCAGGCAGCGAACTTCTCGACCGGCGGCACGTTCCTGCCGTTGGGGCACGGCGCGCGCGCACACGGTCTGGGAGGCGCGGGCAGCGCGCTGTTCCGCGACGACGCGGCGGTGTACTGGAACGCGGCCAACCTGGCGTGGATCGCGTCCCGAGCGGGCGCCACCTTCATGCACGCCAACATGCTCCCGGGCGTCTCCGACGGATACCAAAGCGGCAGCATCGCGCATGCTCCGGGCCCCGTGATCGGTGAGCCCGAGCAGGTGCTGCGTCCCCACCGCTTCGGCTACGGGCTTTTCGTCTCACACATGGGGTTCGACTTCGACTCGGGCGCCACGTGGGGGGAGACCACGTTTCTCGTCGGTTTCGGCTACGCGTTCACCAACTTCGCCAGCGTGGGCGTCGGCGTGAAGGCGCTGCGCGTGGCCAACGATTTCGTCGAGGCCGACGCCTCGGGCAGCGGCCTCGACGTTTCGCTCAGCGTTCTGGTCACGAACTGGCTGAGCGCCGCCATCGTCGGGCGCGACGTCTGGACGCGGGTGCGCTGGGACACGTCGAACTGGGAGACGTTGGAGCCGGCGATGACCGTCGGACTGGAAGTGCGCCCCACGCCGCGCTGGACCGTCGTCGGCGATTTCATGCTGCGCGAAAGCACCACACAACGCCTGGGATTCGGGGTGGAGTGGCAAGCCTCCCGTGATCTGCTGTGGCTGCGCGGCGGCCTGACGGGGGCCACCCCCGGCGAAACCCGCGTCTATCCCAGCTTCGGCGTCGGCGTGCTGTACGGCCACGTACGCGTGGACTACGCCGCCTCCTTCGACCACGAGGACGCGCTCGAAACCGGTCATCGCGTCTCCGTGGGCCTGCTTTTCTAGGACTCCGCACTCCCTGGAACGATTGGTGCACGGAGGGATACGAAGGCCCGAATCGGGCGCCACGTTTCCCGAAAGACCCCGTGAGGGAGGCTCGTGTGCCAAGACAACGTTGGATTCCCCGACTCGGCGTGATGGCGCTGGTGATCGCCGCTGCGTGGGGCTGTGGGAAGGACGACCCCGTCAAGCCGCCGCAGACCGTTCTGGTGCCCGAAGCCTGGGCCGGCCTGTGGGAGATCACGCTGACCTCGCGCGAGTGTGGCTCGGACAGCGTCATCGGTGTCGATTTTCTGATCGACAGCGTCTGTACCGGCGGCACGCTGGTCGACTTCCTGGGCCTCGAAGACGACGAGGTCGAGCTGGACTGCACCGGCACCTGGACCGACACCGAGCTGGTGGCCACGTGCTCGGGGACGTCGACGTCTTTCGGCTGTGACTTCGACATCGCGGGTTCCGTGAACGCCACGCTCAGCGGCTCGACGTTCTCGGGCTTCGCGCGCCTGGATCTGAGGCTCAACTGCGAGGGCGACACGTCGAGCGACTGCGTCGACGCGGAGCTTTCCGCCCGGCGCATCGGTCCGGAGCCGGCCAGCTGTCCGCCCGCACCCACCACGTCCAGCGTGATGAACACGTTGAAGCGCCGAGCGGGCGCGCTGCGCTAGCGCGCGCTTCCGGCGACGCGCACCGGCCGCGATCCGGCCCAGAACACGACTTCCTGCACGAACAGACCACACGCGAGCGCCGCCGCGGCGACCGCGTAGGGCGCCCACAGGGCGTCGAGCTGTCGCGCGCCCACGCCGCCCAGAAACGGAATCAGCATCGATCCGAGGCCGAGCAGGCCTTCGTGCACGCCGGCGTTGCGCCCGCGTCGCGAAGACGTGTGCATGCTGTAGACGATGCTCGAGTAGTAGCAGGTTCCCAGACAAGCGCCGATGACCAGCGCCGACACCAGAACGCGCGAGCGATCGGCGAACGGCAACGCCAGCACCGTGACCAGAAGCAGCGCTTGGGCACCGTAGAGCAAGCTGCGCCGGAAGCACCAGCGCTCCGGCCGCAGCATGAGAAGCGCAAAGGTGAGCGTCTGAACCACGTACGTGCCGCCGAGGAACACGCCGAACGTCTCGGCGCTCCAGCCGAACTCCTGCACGAGCCGCGGATAATGATGGTTCAGCGTGGCGCTCACCCCGAACGTGATGCCGTTGGCGATCCAGGCGACGCGGCGGAAGGTGCCGGCGCGCGGGTCGTATCCCGGCGCGAGCGGCTCGACGTCGGCGTGGACGTCCGCGCTCGCGTGGGACGCGCGCGCAGTGGAGTGCGGGAGCAGAAGGAAGATGACGAAAGCCACCGTGCTGCCCAGCGTGAACGTTGCCGCCGTGCCCCAGCCGGCGACCAGCGCGCCGCCCAACAGGAACCCCATGCTCTTGCCCGAGCTCCAGCTGAGGTTGAAGCGTCCCAGCTGGCGTTCGAGCCTCGAGCGCCCGGCGTGGTCCGCCACGCTGGCCTGCACGGACGGCCAGAAAGGCGCCATGCTGCCGCCGGCGAACGGCGCAAACCAGAACAGCGTTTCGAGATGGCGCGCCAGCGTGAAGCCGATGCAGGCGACGATGAAACCCAGGCAGGACAGGCGAGCCAGGTGCAAGCGCGGCAGGCGATCGCTCAAGCGCCCGAAGACGCCGACCGACACCGCGTAGGCTCCGGTCGACAACGCGGCCACGGTGCCCAGCTCGAACGGCCCGGCGCCGAGCTGCAGCGCCTTGAAGGGCAGCGCCGTGTAGATGAGGTACAGCTGGAAGTCGGCGAGGAAGGCCACGCCGAACAGGCGCCGCAGGGCGGCTCGAGCCGGCGCACCGCCGGTGCCGGCGTGCGGTTCCGGATGCTCCAGCGTGGCGCCCTCCGCGTGCGGACGAGCGCCGACGGCTACTTCAGTTGCGTCGTGTTGGCGCCCGCGTCGATGTTGTTCTCGTAGGAGATCTCATCGCGGGGATCGTTCATGATCAGCTGCGGGTTGCTCCCGCGCGTCATGGCGATCTCGTGCAACACGCCCCGGTAGAAGCGCATCTGGAAGAACGACTCCCCGCGCGAGGGCTCATCTTCCTCGTACGTCCAGACCTGGTCAATCCCCGCGCGGTCTCCCTTGTGGACGCGGTCCGGTTCACCCCAGGCGACGCGCACCTGCAGGCGTGTCATGCCCGGATGCACGCGCCCGACCAGGATGTCGTCGTTGAACCGGTTGTTGGGATTGTTGCGCACGTAGTCGTGCCGCATCTCCGTCATCTTCTGCGTCGGCTCGCCGTAGTACAGCACTCCGTTGCTGGCGCAACCCGTGATCCACAGGGCGGCACCGGCGACGAGCGCAAAACGCGCAGCTCGAGGGAGGCCCATGGTCTTCCACCTCCACGCGCCCACCTCGGTCGTGCTCCGAGGGAGGCAACCACGATTCCCGCGCGTCCGGGGCCGCAATCTCGAAGCGCAGCCCATCCCTCCACACACGACGAGGAGGTGCCCGAATCACGCATGGGAACGAACGACACCGCATCCACCGGCACGCGATGCTGCGGATGTGCGTGTTCTGCAGGCGGGGTGCCAGGCCTTGCGAGGAAGGTGAAACGGTGCGCACGGCCTGGAAGGACCGGTTCGAGTCGCGTGGGAGGCGCGCGTGCGCACTCGTGGCCGCACGGCATCGCAACGTACCGCGAGCCGCCTCAACAGGGGCGGGCGCATCACGTCGCAGCACCGTGTCCGTGCACGCGTCGCGTGCACGTTGCACGCATGCGATCAGTCCCCGTTCTCGATGAGCTCGCTGAGGTCGCCGATGGGGACGGCCGACAGCGTCTTGGCGCGGAAGTTCCCCTTGGAGGCGATCAGCGCACTGACCTGGGCGGCTGTCTTGGCGTCCGGCGCATCGATGACGGCCACGACGTCGTAGTCCCCGAGCGTCGCCCAGCCCTGCGTCATGTGGACGCCGTGCGACTCCATGATCTCTTTCGCATCCGCCAGCATGTGCCGGAAGTTGCGAATGTTCTTGATTCCCTGCTCGGTCAACGACGCGAGACGGATGAACGTGGGCATGAGTCAGGCCTCCAGGGACGGGAGCTGCGCGTTCGGGATGGCGCGGGGACGTCCGAGGATAGCGCGCGCTGCACGCTTCGAGCAACTCCGGGGGCTCGGTGGAGCATGCGACGGGGCCTCCGATTCGTCCCCGCCGCATGCCGTCGTCGCGGAGGTCTCAGGACTTCTTGCGCATCTTGATTTCGACGTCCTGGACGCGACTCACTTCCTGGTTGCCCACCTTGCCGGTGGTCTCGACCGTGAACTTCGCGCTCAGGATGTGGCCGCCGTCGAGCGCCACGAACGATTCGCCTTCCGCCTTCGCCTTGCCGTCGAAGATGCCGCCGGGCGTGGGCGTGTGCACGCTGAACTCGCCCTCGAGAAAGATCTTGGCGCACTCCTGGCCGTCACGCTTGTCGAAACCTTCCAGCGTGTACTTCGTCTCACCCTGGAGCGTAGGCACGCCGTCGTCGGTCTCGCTCTCCTCGCTGCGCTCCTCCGTCCAGCGGTCGTCGCGGTCGACGTCCTCTTCGGGCAGATAGGGGAAGAAGGCGTCGGCCAGCTGGGCGACCATCTTGCGTCGCTCGGGCTCCAGGTTGGACTGGGGCAAGACATCGAGCTGCTCGCCGCGCGGCGACAGCGTCACGTGGATCACCACGCCGTCCAGCCGAGGGTTCTGCTCCGCCAGGTCGTTGCCCCGCATGAGGGTGGCCTCGAAGTTCGCGAAGCGGAAGGCGAAGCGCGGGTTGCCCTCGTCGTCGGGGCCGAGAGCCTCGACCTCGATGTCGCCTGTCTGATTCTCGGTCATGACGATGCCGGAGAAGCTGATCTCGTTCTGCGCTTCCATGCGGTACAACATCTTCATCCCGGGCTTGGACTGCACGCGCAGGCTCTTGCCGGCGTGCGCCGAGCTCACGGTTCCCAGTCCGAGAGCGCACGCGAGAGCTGCGAGAAGCGCCCGTTTCCAACGCAGTCGTGTCATCGCCGAAACCTCCGTTTCGCTACGCTCTTCCGGCGCCGGCTTCGAAGCCGAGCGTGTCGACTCAGTCGCCGTTCAAGATGCGCAGGAAGTCGCGCTTGTTCCAAGGTCCAACGGTCTCGC
>JBFJHN010000103.1:0-6980 GCA_041613275.1 Candidatus Krumholzibacteriia bacterium
GCGGATCTTCCGGATCGCGGATGTTCCAACCGTAGCGGTAGGCGACGATCTCGCCGCCGTAGTGCGACGCGTCCGCCGCCCAGCGGAACTCGAGCGGCTGGCCGGCGGCGATGTCGAGCTTCACGGGTCGCGCACCGCCGCCGAACACGAACGTCCCGAGAAAACGATCCTCCACGCGCAGCCGCGGTCCCACGGCTCCGGTCACGCGAACCATCGCCACGTTGTTGCGACCTGGAGTCTGCCAGTCGAACAAAGGCGAGATCGCACCGGCCTCGTCCATGACCTGAACGGCGAAGATGTAGTGACCGTTGCCCTGGCCATCGATCCGGTTCAGCCCGCGCACGACGGCGCGCTTGCCCGAGCCGTCGACGGCGTCCCAGCGCCGCCACGGCGACCAGCGGGAACCGACCGGGAGCGTGTACAACGAGTCGGGAAAGTTCAGGTAGATGTTGTCTTCGTCGATGTCGACCTCCGTCGGAATGATGACGTGCCGTGACGCGACGGGGTCCTTGAACGTGCCGTCGCCCACGGGGTCGATGCCGTCCCACTGAAAGACGATCACCGGAGGTCCCTCGAACGCGTTACGCGCCTTGATCGGGGGCTGCAACCAGGCGTACGGCGCGATGTTCGTCGAGTTGAACGACCGATAGTCGGGCGTGGGATCGTAGTCGCCCTCATTGTCCACGGCGCGGACGAAGAACGTGTGCCAGCGCTCGAAGATGAGCTCGCGTTCCTCGTCCGGATTCTCGGGGGGGACGCGGGGATCGAACCGCAGCGTGTCCGCGAGCGTGATGAAAGTCGAATCGGTCGAGGTCGTTCCGGTCCAGCGCGGATCGAGCGGATCCGGAATCTCGACGACGACGCGCGTGTCGGGGTCGCCACGCTCGTCGATGTGGCTCGTGATCGGCGGATGATCGATGAGAATGAAGTCGTAGTGGTCGATCGTCCCATCGCGGTCGGACCCCGACCAGAACAGTCGGACCTGGTAGACCGTGCCCGTCGTCGAGTCCGGGGGTCCGCTGGCAAGCGTGGTTTCGGGTGGGCTGTTGGGACGTCGCTTCTCCAGCCCGATCTCGTTGTCACCGCAGCCGCACACGAGGGTGAGCGTGAGCGCGGTGAGAATCCAGCGCTTCATGGCACAGCTTGGATCCGGCGGGTGTGGGGTCGGCGTGTCGACGGAAGGTGGGTCTGGTCGGCCGTGACGCGTGTCCCGACCCGTGTCACTGCAAGTAAGTGCGAAACGCCGCGGATCTCAAGTCCACGCGGCATTTTTTGGCCACGGGGAGTCCCGCGGGCCGTTGCGTCGTCTTGCGCCCTAGCGCCCCGAGACGTGCACCCTCGCGCGGCCGCCGCCGCGTATGTTGCTGTAGCGGAAGGAGATTTCGCGAATCACGCGCGCCTCGCCCGGCAGGTCGATGACCCGCGACGTGCCGCCCTTGCGGAACACGAGCCGCGTGTCTGGAGAGTAGCGGCTGCCGTCGCCAAAGCGCACGACGACGTTGTGCATCTCGAGCGCGCTCCCCGTGACCTCGATGCGCAGCTTGCGAAAACGCCCCTCGCGCGCGGTCACAGGAATCACGTCGCGATCGGCGCGACCGTGGACGGTGCGCGTGCCCAGCGCCTGCCAGCGGATCTCGGCCTTCGTTGCCGTTTGGCTGTCGACCACGGTGACGGAACGCGAGCGACTGCAAGCGCTCAGAGCCAAACAGCATACGAATGTGATCCAGATGGTGTTCCGCATGACCTTCCTCCGGCGCGAATGCTGCGGCGGCGCCACACGAGAGGTGGCGCAATGCATGAATGTTCGAAGCGAGGCTGGGATTCTAACGGATCACAGTCCGGTGTCCCAGTGGTACGATGCACGCATGCGTGAACTTCAGCCTTGCCCCCGGCGCGCCGTGCGCTCGCGAACGCTTCGCCTTCCCCGGGCGGCGCTTCGCTTCTGCGGAACCGCGCTCTTGGGTGCCGCTTCCTTCGCGTGGGCCGCGCCGCCCGCGCTCGCGTCCCCGCCGCTCGAGCTCGTCGAGAGCTTTCCCATCGAGACGTCTCTCGACAACGCCGATCTGCCCGAAGCGCACACGGTGTGGCTCGAGATGATCGAGTCGGCATCGTCGAGCCTGGACTTTGCCGAGTTCTACGCCAGCAACGCGCCGGGCAGTCGGCTGGAGGCGATCGTGGCCGCGATCGAGGACGCGGCACGCCGCGGCGTGCGCGTGCGATTTCTCTCCGAGAACAACTTCTACGCCATCTACCCGCAGACGCTGGACCGGCTGGCCCGACACGCGAACATCACGGTGCGGCGCGACAGCACGTCCGCCGCGCAGGACGGCGTCCTGCACGCCAAGTACTTCGTCGTCGATGGTCGGGAGGCGTTCGTCGGCAGCCAGAACTTCGACTGGCGCGCACTCGAGCACATCCAGGAGCTCGGCTTGCGGGTGCGCATGCCGCACGTGGTCGCCTGGCTGGCGGCCGTCTTCGAGTCGGATTGGCGGCTCGCGGGCGGACGGACGGAGGAAGCTGCGCTTCCGCCACAGCCGCTCACGCGTGTGGCCGAAGACGGTACGCGCGTCACGCCGGTGTTCAGCCCGCGCGGACGCACGCTGCGTGACGAGCTCTGGGACCTGCCGCGCATCGTCGAGCGCATCGACGCGGCCGAGAACACCGTCCGCTTGCAGCTTCTCACCTATCGCGCCGTCGACCGCGAGGGGCGCTACTTCGCCGAGCTGGAGACCGCTTTGCGCAGTGCGGCGGCGCGCGGCGTGCAGGTGCAGCTGCTCCTGGCCGACTGGTGCAAGCGCAACGGTACGATCGAGGGACTGCAGAGCCTGCAGTGTCTTCCGAACATGGATGTGAAGCTGGTGACGATTCCCGAATGGTCCGGCGGCTTCATCCCGTTCGCGCGCGTGGTGCATGCCAAGTACCTGGTTGTCGACGGGCGCACCGCCTGGCTGGGCACCAGCAACTGGGAGAGGAACTACTTCTATGGCAGTCGCAACGTCGGTGTGATCGTCGACGGCGGCGACATCCCGTTGCGCCTCGACGCCTACTTCGAGAACGGCTGGTCGAGCCCGTACGCCGAGCGCGTCGATCCCGCGGCCGTGTATACGGCGCCGCGCATTCGCGAGTAGATCAGTCCGGGTGGACCGCCTGCAGCTCTGCGATCAGCGCGTCTTTCACTTCTTGCGACAGCTCATGCCAATCCATGTCGCGAAGCGCCGCCTCGAGGGACCACAGCAAGTTGAGCGTGGCCTCGGGATGTTGGTCGCGCACCATGGCGTACACGGGTACGGAGCCCACGCGGCGCAGCTCCTCCAGCGTTTCGACGCCGATCTCTTCGAGCCAGCGCATCGATGCGGGTCCGATGTTGCGGATCTTCGACATCTGGTGAACCTTTCTTGCGTGTGCTCGAGTTGTTGCGACGTCACACTCGGGCTCAGGTCTTTCCGAAGGCGAAGCGCGCGTACGCGAGCTCCGCGCTGGCGAACCAGTCGAACGCCTCGCCGCGGTACTTCTTCCAGGCATCGTAAACGCGCCGATAGGTGGCGTCCTGCGACGCCTGCTCCTCGAGGAGCTCGTTCGACGCCTGGCGTGCTGCGCGCATGATGTCTTCCGGAAAAGGACGCAGCTGCACACCCGCGGCCAGCAGGCGCGCCAGCGCCGGCGGATTGCCCACGTCGTAGCGTGCCTGCATCGTCACCGCCGCCTCTTTGGCCGCGGTGCGGAACATCTCCTGATAGACGACGGGCAACTGCTCCCACGCGCTGCGGTTGACGTAGAACGATAGCGACGGCCCGGGTTCCCACCAGCCGGGGTAGTAGTAGAACTTGGCGATCTTGTAGAAACCAAGCTTCTCGTCGTCGTACGGCCCCACCCACTCGGTGGCATCGATCGTCCCGCGCTCGAGCGCGGGAAAGATGTCGCCGCCGGCGAGCACCTGCACGGTGACGCCGAGACGGCTCATGACCTGTCCACCGAGGCCGGGGATGCGCATCTTGAGACCGCGAAGCTCGCGCAGCGACGCGATCTCGCGCTGGAACCAGCCGCCCATCTGCACGCCGGTGTTGCCGGCGGGAAACGTGACGATGTTGAAGTCGGCGAACAACCCACGCATGAGATCCAGCCCGCCGCCCTCGTACAGCCAACCGGTTTGCTGTCGTGACGACAGGCCGAACGGCACGCAGGCGTCGAACGCAAGCGCGGGATTCTTGCCGGTGAAGTAGTAGCTCGCAGTCTGACCCACCTGCACGGTGCCCTGCTGCACGGCGTCCAACACCTGCAGCCCCGGCACGATCTCGCCGGCCGGATAGACACGAATGTTGAAGCGGTCTTCGGAGAGCGCGCGCAGGCGTTCGGCGAGAACTTCACAGCTGCCGTACAAGGTATCGAGAGAGCGCGGAAAGCTGGAGCTCAAGCGCCACTGGATGTTGGGGCGCGTGTGAACGGCAGGGCCGTCGGACGGCTGCGCGCAACCGGTGAGCACGCCGCCCGCGCCCAGCGCCCCGACGCCGGCCGCCGCTCCGGCTGCGTGCCGCAGGAAGTCGCGACGTCGCAGGGGCGTCGTCGAGCTCGACGCTCGCTCCGTGCGTTTCTCCCGCATCGCACCTCTTTCGCCACCGTCGAGATCGCGCCGCCGCCCGCCTCGTATCAACGATGATAGGCCGCGGGCGGGTCCGACCCGAAGCCAAAAAGACGGCTCCGCCGAGCGGAGCCGTCGAAATATGCCTCGATCCCGTGCGCCGAACCGCAGGCGCGTTCGTTCCTGCGCGCGCGGGACAGGCGGATCAGCGCGCGTAGAACACCTTGCGGCTCAAGTCCCCGCGCGGCGTTTGCAGACGGAACAGGTACATGCCGCGTGCGGCGCGCACGCCCGAACCCGTGAAGCCGTTCCACGACACCGTGTGGATGCCGGGCGCGCTCCAGCCGTCGACCAGCGTGCGCACCAAGCGTCCGTCGACGCTGTACACGCGCAACGCCACCGGCGCACCGGGCGACGGCACGGCGTAGCGAATCGTCGTTTCGCTGCCGAACGGGTTGGGACGATTCCGATCCAAGGCGAAGCCGAACAGGTTGTCCCCGGCCAGCGTCTCGCTGCCTTCGGCCACATCCACGGCCGTATCCACGTCGTAGATCTCGATGTCGTCGACGGCGCCTTCGACCAGCGAGCCGTCGCCGTCGTCCATCGTACGGATGCGGATCTGCACCTCGGCGGTCAACGTGATGTGATCGAGGATGCGAATGTGATCCTCGCGCCAGAAGTAGTACGAGCTCAGCATGGAATGCGCCGTCACCCACGGGTTGCCGGGCGCGTCGCGCAGCTGCACCTCGAAGGCGTCGCGTCCGGGCGTGGCGCCCGCGTTGTTCGAGAAGTACGACCACAGGCTGAGCACCGGATCCGTGGCCGTGGACAGGTCGATCACCGGCGAGATGATGCTGGTCGACCCGCCGTCGACGTCGAAGCTCCCCAGCCCCGTGCCCGCCGTTCCGTCCGTCACCAGGCACTGCGTACCGGCGGGCGTATGATCGTCCTCGGGCTGCACGTCGGTCGAACGCACGAGGTCGCTGCCGAACGTCGAAGAAGCGAACGTGCCCTCCGGATCGACGCGCTCCCAATCGCCCGTCGTAGCCGACTCGTCCAGCGTCCAGCCTTGGTCGCTCTCGAAGTCATCGGCGAAGTAAGACGTCTTGGGCCCGATCCGGATGTAGTCGGTCTTCGTCACCGCCACCGGACCGCCGTTGCCGTCCACCGTGAGGGTCACGTCGAACGAGCCGGTCGTGTTGTACGTGTGCGTCGGATGACGCTCGGTCGACGTGTTGCCGTCGCCGAAGTCCCACAGGTAGCTGGTGATCGTGCCGAAGCTGTCGTTGTCGAAGTGCACCGTGGTGCCCACGTCGCCGGCGAGCTCCTGTGACTCGAAATCGACCGTGACCGGCACCGTGCCGATGTGGGTGTCCATCGTTCCGACGCCGCCGGTTTCGATGCTGAAGTACTCTTCCCACTGCACGCGGAAGTCGTCGACCTTCTCCAGGTCGTGCGCCGCAATCGTTTCACCCTCCGGCACGACCACGATGAAGTGCATGATGAACGTGTGCGGCGCGCTGTTGGCGTCGGGGATGCGGGCGCCCTCCTGATTGATGACGTTCTGCACCGTCACGGTGGTCTGCAGGTTGCTGTTGACGTTCACGCCCGCCGCGGGAGTCGTGGAGTCGCCGTTCTGCGTCAAGGTCATGTCGGGGTTCGGATTCTCCAGCACGTACATGGGATCGACGAAGTCCGCCGGCAGGAGCAGACCGTACAGGTAGTTGTCCAGCTCCGAGTAACCGGTTCCGGATTCGACGGTGATCCAGTTGTTGCCCGACACGTTCATCCAGCCGTTGCCCTCGTTCACCGAGCCGTAGGTCTCGAAGAAGAAGCTCCAATGCGCGTCGCTCCGCCCCAGAATGTCGGCGTTGTCCGCCTGCACGAACGCGCCCACCATGTGCGCGGCTTCCTGGCCCAGGATGTCCACGCCGGAGAACGTGTCCAGGAAGAACGGCAGCTCGTCGGACGGATTCAGGCTGTACTCGCCGAGGTCGTTCATGTTCAGCCGGCTCTTGAGCGTCTGGCTGGGGTTGAAGATGCCGAGCCCGATGCCCTGGATGTTGTTGCTCAGGTTCTGCTCGAACGCGAAGCCGCCTTCCGGCTGCACGTCTTGCGGGAACGTTCTCGCCACGAAGATGCAGAGGTACGTGGGACCGGTCGGGTGGCTGGCGAAGTAGCGCGACTGGATGGCGCTCGTGTTCGTGATCCACGTGGACGACGGGTTGTCGAACACCACGAGCGTGCCGTCGTCTTCGAGCACCGCGATGTGGTTGACGTCGGCATCGTTCGTCGACGGCGTCGCCGGCGAGGCCTTGTCGGTAACTTCGTGGATTGCGGCGAGACGTCGCTCGGGCGTGCTGCCGCAGCGCTGCGGATAGCGATCCTTGAGCTCGGAAGCGCC
>JBFJHN010000104.1:0-6969 GCA_041613275.1 Candidatus Krumholzibacteriia bacterium
CCGGAGCACGGCCTGACGATCGCGGCGATGTTCCGCATCTACACCCACGAGCGTCAGCACGCCGCGCGCTTGCTCGACATCCCCCAGGTTTCCGAGCCATGGAAGGCCTGGGCGCAACGCATCCACTCCAAAGCCCCTTGAGCGCGATCCTCCAAGGTGCGGGAGTGATCTCCGCACCCGACTTGCCCCATTGAACGTTGCCGTCGCCTTCCTCCAGTCGCGCGCTCCCGCCGCGGCCAGTGATCTCCGCGTGCGTGGCAGTCCGAGGGGACTTTCTGCGAACGACTGCATGGAGACGGACGCCCGGCCCGCGCTTCCGCGGGTCGCGCTTTTCTGGAGGAGCCATGCGCATCCGCATCCCCGTACAGAAGAGCGCGCCGGCGCAGCAACCGGCACCGCCTGCGCTCGCGATGACGATGACGCAGCGTGTCGCGCTCGTCATCTTCGTCTGCCTCGTCCTCACGTTGATCGTGTGGCCCGAGCTCGGCGTGCGACTGTTCTGGAACCTCGTCATTCCGATGATTCCCGCTCTGTGCGTGTTCGCGCCCGGCTGGTGGCGCAACGCGTGCCCGTTGGCCACGCTGACCTGGCTGGGCAAGCGTCTCCCGTGGGCGACGGAGCGCATGCTGTCCCTGCGCGCGCAGGGCCTGGCCGCGAGCGGCAGCGTGGCCCTGCTCGTTCTGTTGCTTCCACTTCGCCGTCTGGTGTTCGACCTGGATGGACGCGCCACGGCCGGCCTGGTTCTGGGACTCGCGTTCGCCGGCTTGCTGCTGAGCGCTTCGTTCGCACGCAAGAGCGGCTGGTGCGCGGGATGGTGCCCGGTCGCCGCCGCCGAACGCCTGTACGGGCAGGCCCCGCTGTCCGAGGGACGCAACGCGCGCTGCGTCACGTGCACGCACTGCGTGGCGCTGTGTCCCGACTCGGTGCGCAACCTCACGTTGGCGCCCGTCATGCCGACCCGATGGCATCGAGCTGCCGATGTGGCGATGGCCGGAGGCTTTCTCGGCTACGTGTGGGGCTGGTTCCAGGTGCCGGATCGCGCCGCGGTTGCGTCCTGGCAGCAGGTGGCACACGCCTACGCGCTCCCGCTTGCGGGTGCGGTGGCGACGCTCGCACTGTTCGTGCTCGTCGATCGCTGGACCGGCACACGCCAGCGTGCGCGTCTCGTGCGCACCTTCGCCGCGGCCACGGTGTGCTGCTACTACGCGTACCGGCTGCCGGCGCTGTTCGGTTTTGCGCACATCTCCGGAGACGGCGTGTTGGTG
Source organism: Candidatus Krumholzibacteriia bacterium (assembly GCA_041613275.1). GTDB lineage: Bacteria > Krumholzibacteriota > Krumholzibacteriia > JBFJHN01. The sequence continues at coordinate 1,266 of JBFJHN010000104.1, forward strand.
AACTGGAGCGCAACGTTGCCGGACGGCTTCCCGTGGGCGTGTCGCGCCGTGACCACGACCCTGTTCGGGACCTGGCTGCTCGGCGGGCGAGGCGCGACGCGCTGGCTCACGCGCCCTCGAAGCGCGATGCCGGCGTGAGCGTTCGGCCGCCGAGCCGCGTCGCGGGCGTCAACCGAGCTCGCGCGTCCACGCGTCGACGCTCTGTCCACCCGCCATGAGGTCCTGGAGCGCATCGACCTCGATCGCGTCGCGCGCGAACGTGCCGCGCAGGCGCCCGCGATCCAGCACGCTGAAGCGATCGCCGACGGCGCAAGCGTGCCGCACGTTGTGCGTGATCAGTACGATGCCCAGACCACGATCGCGCAGTCGACGCACCATCCGCAGCACGCGCGTGGTCTGAACCACGCCGAGCGCCGCGGTGGGCTCGTCCAGGATCAAGAGCTTGGCGCCGAAGTGCACGGCGCGCGCAATGGCCAACGACTGCCGCTCCCCGCCTGAAAGTGTCCCGACGGCGCGGCGCGGATCGCGCACGTCCACGCCGAGATCGTGCAGAGCGCCTTGCGCCACCGCGCGTGCACGGCGCCAGTCGACGCGCCGGAACGGTCCGCGGCCCCGCACGGGCTCGCGCGCGAGAAAGAAGTTGCGGGTGATCGACATCAGCGGAAGGAGTGCCAGGTCCTGGTAGACGGCGGCGATCCCACAGTCCAAGGCCTCGCGCGGTGACGCGAAGACAACGTCGCGACCTTCGAAGCGCAGCGTGCCGCGGCTCGGTGCATGCACGCCGCAGAGGATCTTGATGAGCGTCGACTTGCCCGCCCCGTTGTCGCCCAGCAGGCAGTGCACCTCGCCGCGCTCGACGCGCAGCGACACGTCGACCAGCACGTCGCCCGAGTCGAAGGACTTGCCCACAGCGCGCGCTTCCATCAATGCGGTGCCCATGGTTCAGCGCGCTCCCAACGCACGGTGCCGCACGACGTGATTCAGAACGACCGCGAGAAGCAGCATCCCACCCAAGAACACCTTGTACAGATCCTGATCGATGCTCGTGTAGCTGATTCCGATGGACACCATGCCGAAGATGATGGCGCCGAAGAATGCGCCCACGGCGCTGCCGTAACCACCCGTCAGCAGACAGCCGCCGATGACGGCTGCGATGATGGCCTCGAACTCCTTCTGCGTGCCGCGCGCCGCATCCGTCGATCCGAAGTCCAGCGCGTTCATGACGCCGAGCAAGGCGCCGGCACAGGCCGTCACGCAGAACAGCGTCAGCTTGACGCGCGCCACGGGGACGCCCACCGCGCGCGCCGCCAGCGCGTCGCCGCCCGCAGCGTAGATCCAGTTGCCGAAACGCGTGACGCGCAGCACCCACGTCGCCGCCACCGCGCATCCCACGAACCACAGGATCTCCACGGGCAAGCCCTGCACCTTCGGCAGCCCGGACTTGAAGGTGTCGATCCAGCCGCGCGCCGCAAGTGCCGCGAACCCGCTCTCGAAAGCATGGCCCGCCAGAACTTCCATCAGCCAGTGCCCCTCGGGAATTGCCTCCCGGATGCCGCGCAGCTGCGTCGCGCCGCCGGTTGCGGCCTTGAGCCCGACCAGCGTGGCGCCACGCAGGATGAAAAGCGCGGCGAGCGTGACGATGAACGAGGGAAGTCGGGTGCGCAGGACCAGGGCGCCGTTCAACAAGCCAACGGCAGTCGCCAGCGCCAGCGCAAAAACCACGGCCGCCTCGAGCGGCCAGCCCCAGTGCACGAGCGGCACACCGACCAGCATGCCCCCGAACGCGATCATCGAGCCGATGCTCAGGTCGAACTCGCCCGCGATCATCAAAAGCGCCGCGGCGACGGCCAACAGCCCGAGCTGCGCGCTGGGCTCCAGGAACGTGACCATCCCACCCAGGGAAAACATCTCGCTCCGAGCTGTGAACGCGAAGAAGACGGTGACGAAGGCCAGGCCGGCGACGGCGCCCAGCTCCGGGCGTCGAAGCGCACGCGTCACGAGCGCGTGCGGGATCTCGCGGGATCCGCCTTGTGCTGAAGGTTGCGAGCCTGTGGCGAACGGGCGCTCGCCGGGATCTGCCGGCTCGGACGGCCTCAACGCAAACCTCGTGCGCTCAGGTCGATAACGGCGGCGGCGTTCTCCTGCGTCACGAACCCCGGGCCGGTGGCGAGATCGTCCCCCGGAAGCACTTGGTAGCGCAGGTACAACGCGAGATGTACGACCGGAAGGTAGCCCTGCAGGAACTGCTGCTGGTCGACGGCGAACGCGGCTTCCCCGTCGCGAATTGCGGTGAGAATACGCGGCGACAGATCGAACGTCCCCAACCGGACGCGCTCGAGCATGCCGAGCTCGCGAAGCGCCTTGAGCGTGGGCTCGGCCGCGTTGCTCGCACCTAGCGTCACGATACCGTCGATCGTCGGATCTGCCTGCAGCGTCGCCTTCACCTTGGCGTAGACGTCGTCGACGGTGTTCGCCGGCGTCGGCACGACGCGCACCTCGGCGCCAAAGCCGCGACGCACGCCGTCGCAGCGCCGATCCAAAGCCACGTTGCCGACCTCGTGGTTGACGCAGACGAGGTTGCGCACACCCAACTGACGCATGCGCTCGCCGGCTCCCACACCCGCGTCGAACTCATCCTGCCCGACGTGGAACAGCGCGCCCAGGTCGGCGGAGACGGCACCGCCCGAGTTCATCGACACCACCGGGATGCCGGCGGCGCGCGCCTTGCGAATGGCATCACCCAGCGCGTCGGCATCCGGAATCGAAACGACCAGACCGTCGGGCTCCTGCTGCACCGCGGATTCGATCAGCTGCGCCATGGCGACCATGTCGAACGTCTCGGGGGCGCGGTAGACCACGTCCACGCGCATGTCGCGCCCGGCGATCTCGACCGCGTTCTTCACCACTGTCCAGAACGGATCGTTGGCCTGGCCGTGACTGACCACGACGATCTGCTCGGCGTTCGTCGCCCGTGCGGCCACCCCCACCAAGCACGCCATCACGAGCGCACCAAAGAAGCGGTTCATCGTGGCGGTTCGCCTCCGGAAGCTTGGGGAAGATCTTCGACTCGCGCGAAGAAGCCGCCCGTGGCGTACTGGCCGCCCTGCGCGCGCACGACGATTTGGTTGATACCCGCACGCACGTCGATCGGGATGTCCCAGCCCTCGTGGTCTTCGTTGTACCAGAAGTCGTACCACGCGTGCTCGTGCCGAGGGATGAAGCCGCGGAAGCGACCGTTCACCCAAAGCGCCAGATTGTCCACGGTGCTCATGCGCAGCATCGCCTCGCCGCCTCCGGGCGAGTCGAAGCTGGTGCGGAAGTACGCGACCGTGCGGTTCCCAGCGTAATCGGTGGCCGCAGCCGTGATCACCGCGCCACGCCCGTCGACGAGCGCCGGCTCCCAGGCGTGCGACTCCGGATGGCGCGCCACCGTGTCGTCGTGGTGTGTGCGCGGTCCGTGCACGAGCCATCGTGTGAGCAGCGCCTCGGGCCGGTACGCCGAGACATCCGGAATCGGCTCGCCCTGGTACGCAAATCCGTTGATGGAGATGACGCGGACGTTGTCCACCCACACCGGATCGCCAACGGAGCGTGGGTGGAAGCCCACCTGCCCGGACGACCCTTCGTAGAACGGAAACATCACCTGCGGCGTGCGCATGTCGCCGACGTAGAGGTGCGCCTCCGAGCCCACCACCTCGAGCTTGATGCGCTTCCACGAGCCGATGCGGATTCCTGCGACACCGCGCAGCGGCGTGCGGAAGTCCTCGTACAGGGTGCGCCCGACGTTGCCGTCGCGATGCGGGTTGACGCGAATGTAGCTGCCGTTCCCCTTGATGTAGATGTTGCCGAAGTCGGTGCGCCCGTTCTCGCGGCGAAAGTGATAGAGCGCGCCCAGGTAGCCGTGGCCGTCTTCCGGAAACAGGATGTCGGCCTCGACGCGCAGCGCGCCCCAGGTTTCGGAGCCCCGTACCAGCGCTGCGACGTCCCAGCCGTTGCACTCGAGGACGAGAACGCGACCGTGCTCGGGACCACCCACGTCCTGGACGGACACGGCGTTCTCCCCCAGGACGCTCCAGCCCGACAGATCGCCGTCGAACGTGTCCTCGAACCGGACCTGCGCGTCGGCAGGCGCGATCATGCATGTCACACCAAGGAGCAAGAGCGTCCATTGCAGCTTCATGCACGCACCTTCGTCAAAATCGTCGCCTCGGCCTCCGCGGGAGCACAGTGTACGCGAAATGTGCAGGCTTGGGCTCTCTCGGACCTCAAGCCGCTGTTCGTCGTGGGAATGTCGCAGATGTGGATGCGGTACAATGTTCAGGCCACGCAAGACCTGCCCGCGCTTCTTCGGAGAGCGAACGATGATCGTCCACGGATCGCGCCGTCTCGTGCTTTGCTTCTTGTCGATGACACCGCTCGGCGCGTGCGAACGCGAAGCCCCGCAGCCGACGCTGTCCGTCACCTGCCGCGAGGATGCGCCCAGCGTTTTCTTGAGCTCGAAGGCGGACGATGACGACGGCGATGGCCTCCTATGGGACGATCCCTCCCCGCTCATCAACGACGAGGACGACGATATCGCCGATCACGCCTGGGTACGCGACGCCCAAGGCACGTTCCACCTCTACTTCCAGAACGAGGGACACGCGGCGGGCAGCGACATCGAGCACTACACCTCGACCGATCTTCAGAGCCTCGACTACGTCGGGCGTGCCTTGCAGCGCAATCCGGGCGCGTGGGATAGCGAAGGCCTGTGGGCGCCGCACGTCGTCGAGCGCGACGGGGTGTACTTCATGTTCTACACCGGCGTGTCCGGAAGCGGAGAAGCATCGGTGCAGCGCATCGGCGTCGCCGCCTCCACCGACCTCGAGCACTGGACACGGCTGCCGGAGAATCGCTGCGCCGATGCCGCAGGCGACGGCTGCGTGTACACCTGCGACGAGGTGTGGACGACCTGGGGACGCAGCGCCGGATCGTACGACCGCCAGTGCCGCGATCCCTTCGTCGTCTGGGACGACGCGAACGCACGCTGGGTGCTCTTCGCCACCGCCAAGAGCCGCAACGAGTTCGGCGTGATCACGGTGGCCTACTCCTCCGACCTCGTGCACTGGACGGGCGCCGGATTCATCGACGCCTCGCGCCGCGTTGCGGGCGCCGCCGGTGCGCGCGCCCGCGGCGGGCAGGCCGAGAACCCGCACGTCATGACATATGCGGGCACCCACTACCTGCTGTTCAGCGACTGGCAGGACCCCGAAGATCCTGCCGGGACGCCGAACCCGCGCACCATGACGCAGTACGCCACGTCGCCGCACCTCCGCGCCGACGCATCGGGGAGCCTGCACTGGACGTATCGCGGCTCCATTCCCGATCCGGGCGTCAACGCCATCGAGGTTCAACGCATCGGCGACACGTTCCTCATGACGCAGAGCATCTCCAACGAGACGTCGGGCGACTTCATCCACCGGCGCGAGCTGCGCTTGCGGTGCGTGCGCTGGAAACCCGGCTTGCGCTTCGACACCGTCAACGTCGAGATCGCGCCGGTGGAGCGACGCTCCGCGAACCCCGTGGCCGTGCCGAACTCGGGAGGACGGGCCGCGTGGTGAAATCCCGCTGCGAGCATCCGCCGAACGCCGGATGCTCGCGCCGATTCTTTGTCGCGCGACGTCGCGCCCACGAACACGCGTTGGCGGCGTGCGTGCTTTCCCTC
>JBFJHN010000105.1:0-6958 GCA_041613275.1 Candidatus Krumholzibacteriia bacterium
CACGCCGCCGGTCGTCGAGCCGCTGCACGACGTTCCGGCTGCGTCCATGTAGACGCCGATCGTTGATTCCTGTGCGTTCGCGACGCCTGCCATACAGCACAGCGCCACCGCAACATGCACTAGCAGTTTCTTCTTCATCAAACTCTCCCTCGTGTCCCGTGAGGCTTCCCTACCGTTCCTCGGACGACCCCGGGCTTCGCGTCGCTCCGTGACGTCGTCGCGAGTCCGCGCGTCGGCGAACCCGGAGATCGCGCGGAGAGTCTTCCCACGCGGGGTGTGTGAGGCCGGAGACTCCCACGAGCATGAAGCGAGCCACGCACCGGGGCTGTGTGGAGGGGGAAAGCGCGACGGCCACGTCGCGAGACGTGGCCGTCACAGGAGAGACGATCGAACCGAATCGGCTTAGCGGAAGAGACCCTTGACGGTCGTCCAGGTCTTCTCTTCGGTCGCCACGAATCCACAGGACGTGCCGGAGCAGTCCGGGCTGTTCACGGCGGACACGAACGCGGCGGCCTCTTCGCCGTTCAACGCCGGGTCGCCTTCCTTGAGCGTCAGGCAGACCTGCGTGTACGCCGGAGCGTCGCACAGCAGAACCGACGGGCAGGTGAAGTTCGAGTTCACGGGCTGGTCCGCGCGGCGGACGACGAGCTGATGCTCACCCGTGAGACCGTTCACCTGGAGCTCGCCCAGCTTGATCTTGTCGCCGGCCAGGCCGGTCTCGGTCTGGCAGCTCTTCAGCGTCAAGAAGGCGCCGCCACCGTTGCCGTTGTCGATGGGGTTGCCGGTCGAGGCGCTGACGATGTTCGAGGGCTTCCAGTTGAACGTCGCGCCCGGGGCGGCGGGCTCGATGGAGACCTTGAACTCGGCGCCGCTGATACCCTCGGAGCTTGCGCCACCCGTCACCATGAAGACGTGCAGCTTGCCGTTGCCGGCAGCGTTGAGCGTGATGCAGCAGTCGGTGCCCGCTGCGTCACCGAACACGCCGATGTAGCCGTTGGAGGGCGGCTCGGCCATCGCCGAGGCGGCCAGCGTCGTACACAGCGCGAGGGCGGCAATAAGCGAAAAGCGACTCATCTGAAGAATACCTCCTGGTCAACCAGTCTTTTTCACGTGGAAAGAGCGAGCCGCGCGAAGCTCGCGATGCCAGGGTCCTTACAAGCGGCGTGCCCCGACACGACGAGTCGACGAGGGACGTTTCAGGGAAGGATGAGAGCCTCTGCGCTATCGGGAAATCGAGTCGAACGGGGGTTTTCACGAGGGCGATCGGGGCAAGGCCCCCAGTTTGCGGTCATCGAAGGGAACAGCCCGGAACGAAGAAGGGGAGCCGATGTCGGCTCCCCCTCTGATTCTTCAGAAATCCTGGAACGTCGTACCCGATTACTGGCACGCAGCGCCGAGCGCCGACGCGAAACCAGCGAGGTCCGACGCGTCGATGTTTGCGCCGAGCTCGTTGTAATCGAAGCACACGTTACCCGGAGCGCTGGACGACTGCGTGAACACCGACGCGAAACCAGCGAGGTCCGAAGCGTCCGTGAAGCACGGCGACGCAAGCAGGTGCGCCTGGTCGGTGCTGTTGATCTTCACAGTGGTCCCGCCGCCATCCTGCAGCGTGCAGATGAAAATACCGTCCGCATAGACATCGATGCTGCTGGCGCAGCCACCGGCGTTCAGCGAGCCGGTGAACGTGGCGCAACCGTTGGCATCGGTGCCAGCGTCGGAATCGGCTCCACCCGGGCAGATACACAGAGCGTTGCTGAAGAGATTGACCTGCTGACTCGGCACGCCGATCAGCGGATCACCCTGGCAGTTCCGCAGGTAGACGCGGACTTCGATGTCCAGCAGCCCGTCGCCTTCGTTGATCCCGTTCGCGTTCGTGAACGTTTCGCCCGCACCATTGGGCGCGACCGTCACGTAGTCGTACGGCTGACCGTTGAACTGCGAGCCGGCTCCGTACGTACGGTTGAACACGACTTCGCAGTACGACGAGTCGGCACAGACGACGTCTGCCGCGGCCGGACCCGCAAGACACGCAGCCAGCAGAGCGACCGCCAAGGCCACGACTGACTTCTTCAACATTTCGCGACACCTCCATAAGGGACGTCTCAAAGCGAGTGCAATCTCAGACAGTTAGAGTCCAAAACCCGAAAGCAGTCTTCTTCAGGGGGCCGTGAAGCACCTCCCTCGGGCTCTGCTTAAGGTGGAGACTTGACTGTTGTAAGCGTATCATCACGTCTTTCCCCTTGTCAAGCCGCACCTTACGCGATTCTCGAGCGCCGGGTTCAAACGCAAACACCCGTCTGGGTGGTTTCGCTATGGGTTCGGTGGATCACTCGGGATGGTGGGCGAAACAGGGCTCGAACCTGTGGCCTCCTGCTTGTAAGGCAGGCGCTCTAGCCAGCTGAGCTATTCGCCCTTACAGGATGAACGACAAGGGCACCAGAACCAGGTACCCGAGCACCAGCAGAAACGGGGCCAGGTGCGCGTCGTTCATACCCAGGAGAACGAACCCGAGAACGATCGAAGTCATCCCCCCCAGGAGCAGCCAACGGCTGCGCTTCGACCGCTCTCCCTCCCTTGCGGGCATCCATTCTCCTGTGACAGAGAGAAGCAGGGAAAGTCTAGGGGGGACCGCACCGCACCGTCAAGGGCGAAATCGCGCCCGAATCTTGGGGCGCGTGGCGGGTCAGGGAGTCGACGGGGCCGCAGCGCCGTCTTCGGTCACGTCGGGGCGACTGCGCCGCTCGGGCGCCACGCCGGCGAGCTCGTTCAGACGCCCTCGCCGATAGCCGTCCAGGTCGGCGGTGACGAACTCGAAACCGGCCTCGCGGACGCCGCGCGTCAGCGACGCGCGCAGCACCGGGTCGGCGAGGCGCGGCAGGTCGCCGCTGGGAAGCTCGATGCGGGCCACGGCGCCGTGGTGGCGGACGCGCCCTCCCCGGATTCCGTGAGCGCGCAGAACCGCCTCGGCGCGCTCGACCTGCCCGAGCTTGGCGGCGCTGACCGCGTTGCCGTAGGGGATGCGCGAGGCCAGGCAGGGCATGGCAGGCTTGTCCCACGTCGGCAAACCGTAGGCCCGCGACAGAGCGCGCACGTCGTCCTTGCCGAGCCCGGCTTCGAGCAGCGGGCTGACCACGGCGTTCTCGCGCGCCGCCTGGCGTCCGGGGCGGAAGTCGCCGACATCGTCCTGGTTCGTGCCGTCCGCGATGGCGTCGAAGCCCTCGGCGCGGGCCAGTGCGCCCAGGTGCGTATACAGCTCCGACTTGCAGAAATAGCAGCGGTTCGTGGGGTTGGCGGCGTAGCTCGGGTTCTCGAGCTCGTAGGTCTCGAGCGTGCGCAGGCGTGCGCCGATGCGCGCCGCCAGATCGAAGGCCTCCTGGCGTTCGCTGCGCGCCAGCGACGCCGAGTCCCCCAACACGGCCAGGACGCGCTCGCGCCCCAACGTGTCCACCGCCACCTGCAGCAGCAGGGTGCTGTCGACGCCGCCCGAGAACGCCACCAGCAGTCGCGGATAGCGCCGCAGACAGGCCTGCAGGCGCTCCAGGTTGCGCCTGTCGTCCGTGTTCAGCTCGGGCGTTTTCCGGATCGGTTGGGCCATCGCTTCAGTGTACCCCAGACGTCGCGCCACGTTTCAAAACTCGCGTCGGCGGCCCGGGCACGAACCGCGGTCAGCCGCTCGTGGGAGCGCGCGAGCGCACGGCACGCCGGCGCTGACGCAGAAGCCGCTGGGCCTCGCGCTTGGCCCGCAGATGCTCTTTGAACGTGCGCGAAAACACGTGCCGACCGCTGCCGTCGTTGGCTGCGACGAAGTACAGCTCGCCGGTGTCCTCGAGCGGGTCGAGCGCGGCCTCGATGGCGACGAGACCGGGGTTGCAGATGGGGCCCGGGGGGAGGCCGAGGTTCACGTAGGTGTTGTACGGGGACTCGACGCGCAGGTCGCGGTACAGGACCCGGCGCTTCTCACCACCGAGTGCATACAGCACGGTGGGGTCGGCCTGCAGCAGCATGTTCTGTTTGAGCCTGTTGTGGTAGACGGCCGAGACACGGCGGCTCTCGGAGCGCACCAGCACCTCGCCCTCGATGATCGACGCCAGCGTCAGTACCTGACCACGCGTCATCCCGAGCGCGCGCGCGCGCTCTTCATGCTCCGAGGTCCACACCGTGAAAAAACGCTGCAGCAGCGTTTCGACCACCTGGCGCGGCGTGGCCTTGCTGGGAAAGTAGTACGTGTCGGGGAACAGATAGCCCTCGAGCGAGGGCGAGTCGATGTTGTACTCGCGCAACAGGTCCGGGTCGAACATCAGGGCGACGAACGAATCGGGCGCGAAGCCCATCGTGCGTTGCAGTCGTTCGGCCACCTCGCGCCCGGTCTGACCCTCGAGAATCGTCACCCGCAGCTGCACGATGTCGCCCCGACGCAGACGCTCGAGGATGCGCTTGTACGATTCGCCGGCAACGAACTCGTACTCGCCCGTGCGGATCTGGCGGTCGAACTGGGCCAGCACGGCGTAGCGCTTGAAGATGGTCGGATGGCGTACGACGCCGGTGCGGTGGAGCTCGCCGGCGACGGTCTGGAGCGTGCTTCCCGGCGGCACGTCGATGCGCACGGGATCGCTCCCGGCGGGATCCCCCTGGAGGACGGGCACCGCAGCGTACAGAAGCACGACCACTGCGCTCCACGCCGCGAGACAGGCTGCGATGACGAGGATCCAGATCAGCCGTGGCTTCACGGGGAGTTTCGCTCCAAACGGTCCAGATAGCTCTGCAGGATGAGCGTTGCCGCGATGCGATCACGCGCCCCGCGCCCCGCCCGCTCGCCCCGCAGCAGGCGCTCGCCCTGCGCCGTCGTCAGGCGCTCGTCCCAAAGCTCGACTTCGATACCCAGGTCCCGACGCAAGCGTCGCGCCAGCTGGGCGGAGCGCTTGGCGGCGGGGCCTTCGCGGCCGTCCATCGTCAGGGGCTGGCCCACGACGATGCGATCCACGGCATAGGCTTGCAAAAGCTGGCGAAGATGGTCAACGAAGTTGCGGCCGTGACCGGACTCGAACGTCGGAAGTCCGTGCGCGACGCGGCGCTCCGGGTCGCTGACGGCGAGCCCCACGCGGCGTTCGCCCGGGTCCAGCGCCAGAACGCGTCCGGACGGCGGGCACGATGCGTCGGCGTGCTCGCTCATGCTGGCGCAACACCCCCCGAACCCGCTAGCGGCCGATCCGTGCGCGCGTCCGCACCGCTCTGACGGCGGACGATGACGATGGTGACGTCGTCGGCGGGATCGGCGCCGTGCGTGAACGTGCGCACCTCGTCGAGCACGCCGTCGACGATGGCACGCGGTTCGTGGCGCTGCCAGCGCTGCAAGAACGCGTGGAGCCTCTCCTCGCCGAAGTCCTCGTCCGTGCCGTTGGTGGCCTCGGTGACGCCGTCGGTGTACATGAACAGCGTTTCCCCCGGATGCATGTCGATGCAGCCGTCGTCGTAGGTGGCCTCCGGAAAGGCACCGAGAAGCAGACCGCCCTCCTTGAGCTCCGTGGTCGTGCGATCTTCGTGCAGCAGGATGGGGTAGTTGTGCCCCGCGTTCGAGTAGACGAGCTGGTGCCGCTCGGTGTCGAGGACGCCGTAGAAGAACGTGGCGAACTTCTCGGGCGACGTGCTCTCGTACAGCAGCGTGTTGATGCGTGCGAGCACCTGACCCGGCGAGGTCAGATGTTCGACGGTGGAGCGCAGCGCTGCACGCAACGAAGACATCAAGAGCGCCGCCGCGATCCCCTTCCCCGACACGTCGGCGATCGCCAGGTGCAGTCTTCGCTGGTGATCCTGGAACACGTCGAAGTAGTCACCCCCGACGAGCTTGCTGGCGTGGCTCACGGCGTAGCTCAGATAGCCGGGATTGTCCGGGAAGGTGCGCGGCAGCAGCCGCTGCTGGATCTCCGACGCCATGGCGATCTCTTCCTCGAGAATGCGTTTCTGCACGTTCTCGGACAGCAACCGCACGTTCTCGATGGACGTGACCACCTGCTGCCCCAGGAGCGTCAGCAACGAGAGATCCTCACCGTGGAAGCGTCCGCCCGTGAGCTTCGGGCCGACGCCAATGTAGCCGCGCACTTCGTCGCTCTGCACCAGCGGGACGACCAGCTGATGCGGCTCGATCCACTCGAACAGCACTTCCCAGTCGTGTCCCTCGCGCGCGGCCAGGGAACGCTCGACGTCCTTGCGCAGCGTCGGCTGACCGCCGGCCAGGATCTCGAGGAACACCGTGAACATCTCGGCGTCGACGCGCAGCGTGGCGTCGCCACGGTCGAGGATGGGATAGCCCTTGGGGGATTCCAGCGTCACCAGCTGCACGTGGCTCACCACGAGGCTGCGTGCGAGATGACCGCCCAGGCGCTCGCGCATGCCGCGGAGATCCACCTCGGCAGCCAGCTCGCGTCCCAGCTGGCTGATGACGGTGCGCTTGTCCGACTTGTCGCGCCGCCGGATCGTGTTCTCGATGAGATCCTCCACCGCCGTGAGCAGAGGCTGGAAGATGAGGATCGAGAGCACGATGAAACCGGCCTCGATGACCTCGATGTTGGGACCGAAGAAGCCCGCTCCGAGGCGTGTGAGCTGGCGGATGACCACCAGGTAGACCGTGGCGAACAGCAGCGCGGTGGCGCCGTAGAGGATCGATCGGCGCGCCAGGTTCTGCATGTCGAGGAACTTGTGGCGGACGATGGCATAGGCGATCGACACGCTGGCGACGATGAGCGACAGGCTGACGAGGAAGACAACGACCGCCGAGTTGTCACGGTACGGCACCAGAAGCGGCAACAGGATCGCCGCCACGTAACCCATGACGCAGCAGACCAGCCCCGTGACCACGATGGCGAGCTGTGCCCGCAGGCGCGGCACCACCAGGCGACGCCGGCTGCGCAGCAGCAGCGCCACGGCGACGGCGGCATAGGCCAGGTTCACCAGCGAGAAGAGC
>JBFJHN010000106.1:0-6935 GCA_041613275.1 Candidatus Krumholzibacteriia bacterium
CGCGGCGGGCACCCAGTGCGCGGGACGCTTGGAGCCCAACGAACTGGGTCGCGTCTACGTCGTTGCCAAGCTCGGCGGCATGATCGAGTGCGGCATCGCGGGTTCGGAGTTCCGCTTCGTCGGCATTCCCGAGGACTGGATCGTGCACGCCATTCCGAACCCCGACTTCGTCAGCATCGGCAACCCGCTGGCGGAGGGCGCCGCTCTCGGATTTTCGTGCGCGCAGCCGCGAAGCGGCAACGTCATCTTGTACACCGTGGACATCTTCCCCACCGAGGCCGTCGAGGATCTCGAGTTCGACATCGTCCCACGGGACCCACCTTCGAGCCCCGAGGCACAGTGCGCGCACTTCGTGCTGTGCGACAAGCCCATGTACACCAAGTTCTGCGTGCAGGGACGCTCCTGCCTGGTCAATGCATCGAAGGAATCCCCCGTTTGCGACACGGAGACCGCGGTGGCACCTGTGACCTGGGGCTTCGTGAAATCGGTGTTCCGCTGAGCCCCGGTCGCCGGCAGCTTCGGAGCCCGACGGTCATGCCGACGACGGAGGCTCGATGAGCGCCCCCGCGCTGGGCAAGCCTGCATCCTACGGCGACTATGTCCTCACCCGACGCATGCGTCTGATCGATGCGATGACGCACTTCCGCGGCCGGCGCTTGCTTGATGTTGGCTGCGGCAACGGCGCGCAGACCATGCATCATCTCGAGCGCTTCGGCCGCGTTGCCGCGCTGGACGTCGTCCGGGATCATCTTCGCGTTTTGCGCGCCGAACTCCAGGCACGACAGCACGCACACTGCCTGCCCGTGCTCTACGACGGCTCGCACATGCCATTCCCCGATGCCGCGTTCGACTGCGTCGTTTCAATCGAGACGCTGGAACACGTGGGGAGCGAGTCCGAGACGCTGCGCGAGATCCACCGCGTCCTCGAGCCCGGCGGCAGCCTCGTCCTGTCGGTGCCAAACAAGTGGTGGATCTTCGAGACGCATGGGGCTTCGCTGCCGCTTCTGCCCTGGAACCGCGTGCCGTTCTTCTCCTGGCTGCCAGATTCCATCCACGCGCGCTACGCCCGCGCGCGCATCTACACGCGCCGGCGCATCACTTCGCTTCTCGGTGCGCACGGCTTCGAAGTGCAGGAGACGCGTTATTGCACGGCGCCGATGGACGTGGTGAAGAACACCGCTCTGGCGGGAGCGTTGCGCCGCACGCTGTTTCGCGGCGACAGCACCCCGGTGCCGTTCCTGGCCACGTCGATCTTCGTCGTGGCGCGGCGCGGGTGAACCAACGCGCGCCGCCACGGCCATCACTCCCCTGCCGGACGAATGCGTAGCATGGCGTCGCCCACCACGGCTTCCGCCTCGAGGATACTGGCTTCGGGAACGCCGAGCTCGAGAAGACCCGAGCGCAGGCGCTGCTGCCGCGCCGCATCCTCGTTGTGCACGAAGTAGAACAGCTGGAAGTGCACGTAGTCGTTCAAGAGCTGACGCGGGTTCTGCTGGTCGAGCGTGCGCACGTACTCGTCCAGGAAGAGCGGAAACTCGACGAAGGTGATCCCCGGCCGCTTCAGCTTGTTCATTAGCACGTTGTCGTAGAGCACGATTTCGCCGTAGAGATCGTCAAAGCGAATCTGTTGGTGCAGTCGCAATCCCACCGAGAAACCGTAGAGCAGTCGGAAGTGGATGTTTCGCCGCAACAGATCTTCGAGCGTCGCGGCCCGCTCGTGGCCGGGCCGACCGCGGCCTTCCAAGGGCACGCGCGCCATCTCGGCATCCGTGAGGCCATGGCGCTCGAACGCGTAAGGCAGCTTGCCGAAGTACGCCACCGCATCCTGGCCGCTCAGAAGGCCCACGCGCGCCTCCGTGCCCCGCAGGGAGCGACCGAGGATCTCGCCCTGGCGGCGCAAGACGGCGAGCGTCTCGTCGGTGTACACCTGCGACTCGTCGACCACGCCGTGCACGCCATCGCGCCCCACGAACGTGCGCGCGCGGGGCACCTGCGCGTACAACGTCGCTCCGACGCACGCGAGCGTGGTGACGATTGCGGCAACGCGACGTGCGCCGCCTGCCGACGCTCGCGTGAGCGCGCCCAGCACGTCTTCGAGCACCAGGTACAGGAGCGGCGTCACGGGAACGAAGAAGCGCGCAAACATGAAGTCTCCGCCGACGCGCATGACGTACGCCGACACGGCGACGATCTGAATCCCGGCCAGCAGTGCAGCGTCGAGTTTCCGACGTGCCGCGTCCCCGGCCGCACGCGCGCGCAGCACCCAGGCCAGCGGCACGGCCGCCAGCGCAAGCGCCAGCACAGCGTACGTTTCGAAGTACAGCCGCGCGTAGATCCAGCCCTGACTCCAGTACGCACGCCCCGCCGACTTCGCGTAGTAGGTGTTGGGCAGCAGCTGTCCGTAGTAGGCCAGACGGAAGGCGAGGAACGGCAGCATCAACGCCAGCCACGCGGCGGAGAAACGCAACGCCGAGCGCCACGAGCGCTCGCGCCACAGCACATAGGCTCCGGCGCAACCGGTGTACAGCGCGCCCTCGGGTCGCATCAACGTCGCCAGGGCGTACACCACGCCACCCGCCGCCAGGCGCGGGGTGCTCGCGGTCACGGTCAGCAGTCCCACCACAACCAGCAGCGTGAACGGCGCCGTTTCCAAACCGCTGCTGGCGAAGATCTGCATGTCTCGGTGCAGACCCACGCACCACGCTGCGAGCGGCAAGCCCAGCGCGAAATCGCGCCGCAACCACGCCCGGCGCGCCAGAACGACCAACACCGCCGCGTAGGCGGCGATCGGCAGATAGCGTCCCAGCTCGACGAGCTCGAGCCCCAAGCGCGCGCCGGCAGCCAAGACCATGACCCAGAGGAAGTGCGTATAGCCTTCGACGCGCTCACCGGGATTGAAGACCAGACCGTTGCCGCGCAGCAGCTGATCGACGTAGCGGAAGGAGATGAAGACGTCGTCGCACACCCACGCGCGGCGCACGGCCTCGACGAGGCCGACGATCAGGGGCAGGGAAACGAGACTCAGGAATAGCCAGCGGCGCGAGGTGCTCATCGCCGCGCATCATAGCATGAAGACGTTTTCAGGCCGTTTCGAGGCCCACCAGGCGCGCCGCCTTCTCGACGGCCTCGTCGGCGCGCATCGCCACACCGTCCGCACCCACCTCACGCCACACGTCGGGAGCGTCGGTGAAGGCCTGGCCGCCGAGGAGGATCTTGACGTTGGGGACGGCCTCGCGCACCTGGCTCACCGCCCCGCGCAGGAAGCGCAGGTTCGTGGAGAGCGTCACCGAGAGCACCATCAAGTCGGCTTTGAAATCGGCAGCGGCGCGAGCGAGATCGGGCCCCGGAACGCTGCTGCCCAGGCAGATGGAGTTCCAGCCCGCCATGGTGAAGAAGTCCATGATCATGCGAACGCCCAGATCGTGACCGTCGCCGCCGATGGCGGCGCCCACGACGATCTTGCCGTTTTCTTTCTCGGGTGTGGCGCGATGCGCAAGGAGAGCCAGGAGCGAGAGCGTGGTCGAGGTGACGAAGTGCTCTTCATGGACGCCGACCTTGGCCGCATGCCACATGTCGCCCATTTCTCGTTCGGCACGCGCCAGGACGTCGAAATAGATGGCGTGCAGGTCCATCCCGGAGTCGGCCGCGTCGAGAACGAGCCGCATCGCTCTGCGAGCGTTACCGGAGAGGCAAGCGTCGATGTACGCGAACGCCAGCTTTTCGGCGTTCCCGCGGGCAGAGAGCGGCTCCCCGGAAAATGCTGGCGCCTCGAGGCTGCGAATCGCGTCATCGACGACAGCGAGCGTCTTGTCCCGAGCCTGTTCGGGAAGCTCGTCAGCCAAGACCTCGCGCAGCGTCTCCATGCTCGCGCGCAGATGATGTTCCGAGACGTCGCGCGCGAGGAACGAGCGTCGTGACCAATCGATGGCAGAGATGAGAATCTCGGGCAGACCGAATTCGACGGCCACGGCCAGCTCCTGGACGCGGGCGGTCAGGTGCGTGCGCCACATCGAAAGAGCTTCTGGGCCGAACTGTTGCCCGGCGTCTGGATGCCGTTGCAGAAGCCGCGACGCGGCGAGCCCTGCGAAGGCGCTGGCGCTGCTGTTCAACACGCTGGCTGCGAGCTGTTGGAAATCGGCCGTCATCCGCCGCCTCCGAAGCACGATTTCCCTCCACGATAGCAAGGAGCGCCGCAACTCTCCATAGGTGCCGACCCATGACAGGAGGCGTCACGACGCTCCCCGATTCTGAGCCCGAGCCCCGGCGACCGGCCCGGGAATGAGGCGAGGGTGACCGATGGGCGCCACGCCCGATCCGCGCGTGGACCCCATTCAACACGCGGCGAACGCACGCCCACGGTCGCGATCCGGCCTGGGCAGCCTGCCGAGCATTCCGGCCGGATCACCCTCTGTGGGGAATTTCGTGGCGGGGCGCCGAACGGATGCACGCCGCAGCTGGCCTTCCCCGGGGCGCATCCAGCGTCCGAGGACCGCCGAACGCCCTTGCAGGAGGGGTCTCATGCCCAAACTTCACCTGAAACCACCATCCCGGGCGGGAGAGGATATACTCCAGTTTGAGGTCTTATCGTCCCCAGCGATGGAGTCCCGGGTGTCCGAGCCGGAAACCGAATCGGTTCTCGAGCGCATTGCCGCGGGCGATGCGAATGCCGTGCAGGAATGCATGGACTTGTATGGGAATCTGGTCTGGTCGCTGGCCCGTCGTTTCACTCGCTCGGCGGCCGAAGCGGAGGACGCCGTCCAGGAGGTTTTCTTGGACGTATGGAAGAGCGCCGCGCGCTTCGATGCCAAGCGCGCGTCAGAGAAGACCTTCGTGGCCATGATCGCGCGCCGGCGGCTCATCGATCTGCTGCGGCGCACCGAGGCCCGGCCCCAACTGGTCCCCATCCCCGAGCATCTCGATTTCGCCGACAACGAACACCAACGCATCGAAGAGCATGCGGAGCTCTCGTCCGCCGAGCGTGCTCTGGCTGCGCTGCGTCCCGAGCAGCGCAGCGTTCTCTTGATGTCGGTGTATCAGGGCATGTCGCACGGCGAAATCGTCAGCGCCACCGGCATGCCTCTGGGAACCGTGAAGTCGCACATCCGCCGCGGTCTTGCCGAGGTGCGCAAGGCGCTGGCCGATGCCGACGCCGTGCTGCCGAGCGACAAGAAGGTGTCGTCATGAGCGCACTGCACGAGCGCTGCCTCGCGCTTCTTGCCGATCGCGCCACCCGCGATCTCGATGACGCGGGTCGCCGCGAGCTCGATGCGATCCTGCGCGAGCATCCGGAGTGGGACGACGACGGTTTCGATCTGGCCGCCGCAGCGCTCGACCTGGCGCTGCACCCCACAATCTCGTCGATGCCGGAATCCGTGCGCCAGCGCCTGGCGAACTTGGCACGCTCCTGGCCGACGGATCCGGGCGCGCGCGGCGCGTGACGCTCGGCACGTGACGGACGCCGCTCTCCGTTTCATCCTCCACGCTGCACATCGTCGGCCACGGCGTCTGCCGTCAGACGACCGGAACGCATCGCACCCTGGATCGATGCCTGCGCGCGGTGGTCGCCGCACACGTATACGTCCGGCGTAACGCGTGGTGACGTTTGCGGGTCGGCAAAACCGCGCTCCGGCAACGCGTGCCGGACGAGATCGTGGCGCAGAAGCCGCCAACCGCCGACCGTCTTGCCGAACCACTCTGTCAGCTGTTGGCGTGCGCGCTTCTCCAGATCCCCAGTCGGCGTCTCGTTCGCGTCCAGGATGGATGCTGTGATCAGCGCCTGGTTCGGTGGCGCGTAGCTCGGCGCGACCGCGCTCATGACTGCGACGTTGTTCACCGGCCCGCGACGCTCCGCGTCGAGCATCAAGACCGGCTCTCGCACGGGCGGCTCGTCGGCGGAGAAGTGCAACGCGTGAACCGCGCGCGAGCCGCCACCATCGAGCTGCGGCAGCAACCTCGCGGCCTCCGGTCCTTCGGTGGCAACGACGACCGCACGCGCCGACAACGCTTCGCCATCCGCAAGCTGAACCCGCTGCGAATCGACCACCGCGACGCGCGCGCCGAGGCGCAACGAATCGTCTGGCAGCGCACGCACCAGCTGGTCGGGAATGGCTTGCATGCCTTCCGCCGGTACGGTCGCGCGACCGCGCGCGAACATGGCGAAGAGGAAGTCGAACAATCGGCGGTCGGTGCGCAGGTCGCTTTCCAGGAACACTCCGCCGAAGAACGGTCGAAAGAAACGGTCGACCATGACGTCCGAGAAGCCGGCCTCGGCGAGCGCCTGGCGCGTGGACATCGCCTTCCGCGAGCTGCCGCCGCCGTGCACCACCCGCAGGCGCAGCGCGGCCATACGCAGCTTGTCGGTCCAGGAACCGATGGGCGTGAAGAGCGTCGCCAGCGCCGTATGCGGTTGGCGCCACGGATCGCTCACACGGTGGAAGCGGCCCCCGTACCGGACGAGAGCGCCCGATTCGAACTCCTGAAGACGCAACGACTCGAAGTCGAGCACGCGCCGCGCTTCCGGGTAGGAAGTGAGCAGAACCTGGAAACCCCGGTCCAGCCGGAAACCGTCGACGCTGTCGGTGCGTACGCGTCCGCCCATGCGATCGCCGGCTTCGAGCAGCAGAAACGACACGCCGCGCTCCTGCAGACGCCGCGCGCAGCAAAGTCCCGCCAGCCCTCCGCCCACGATGATGACGTCGGCACCCATCGCATCAGGCCTCGACCGTGGCGTAGCGCTCCAGGTATCCACCCACGGAAAACTTACGCGCAGTGTTCTTCGACGTCATGTAGCGCACCGTGCCGAAGACTTCGCGCTCCGGACCCCACGCACGATCGTAGCGCCCGAGACACCAGAAGATCCCCGAGTACGAATTCGGATCACGGCCGTCCAGAGCGTACTTGTTGTTGAGCTCGATCAACACGTCGAGCGCGTCCCA
>JBFJHN010000107.1:0-6923 GCA_041613275.1 Candidatus Krumholzibacteriia bacterium
GGCCCTCTCCCGTGGAACGCAGCGCATCTTCGACGCGCGTGAAGCCGTGCGGCTTGGACATCTCGATTCCAGCGACGAAGTTGGGGATGACGTGTTGAGGCTGCATGATCTCGGCGGCCTGCAAGATGCGACGCACCCACACGTCACGGCCGATGACGCGCTGTTTCCCTGGACACAGAATCGAGAACAAGCGCTCGTCCCAAACTTCGTAGTTGGGATGATAGATGCGTACGCCGGCGTCCTTGAAACGCTTTACGTCTTCGGGCTCGTGTGCCTGCACGACCATCTTCGACAGCCAGCGCCCCGGAAAGCGTGTCTCGATGGCCTCGGCGTAGCGGCAGTAGAACTCGACCTCGTCCATGCCCTGCAGCTGCGACGTGATGCTGCCACCCGTCAACGTGTATGCCGTGGTGGGGTGCAGCGGCAGCATCGGGCTCGATGCCAGGTCGACGCGGGCCGCAGCGTGTTCCGGCGCGTGCGCATCGTGCGGCGTCGCTGCGGACGGTGCGGTCCCGCGCTCCCTCACCTCGCGTTGCTGCGCCTCGCGCTCGGTCGCATCGATGATCGTGAGCGCCGCCAGCACGTCGTCGAGCTCCTTCACCTGGTTGTACGGACGGCCCGCGCGGCGCTGCTGGCGGAAGTTCTCGTTGATGTCGCAGAACTGACATTCCTCTTCGGCGCCGAAGTACTGACACAAGCGGAACACCGTGAGGTAGATCAGGTAGCCCCACTCGATGGTCGGCGCGATCTCACGCATGACCTTGCCGCCGGGGAGCTCCTGGCGATAGGCCTCGGGCACCGGGGCCAACTTCACGTCGCACACCGGGTGCGTGCCGCAGGACAGACGCAGCGTTCCGTCCACGGCATCCACGCAGTACGGCGAGCGCGGATTCAGGCGCACCGACACGATGGTGCGGCGAAATCCGTGCGCGCCCCCCACCAGTGCAATCTCCTCGGGCGCATGTACGGCTTCGTCTTCCGCCAGCTCGTCGAGCGGCACCATGTCGAATGAGAAGATGAAGTAGGCCTTGGGCTTGAAACGCGCGCTCAGGCGCAGCGCTGCGGGCGTGAAGCGCACGCCCAGGCGCAGGAGGTCTTCTTTGAAGAGCGCCTCGAGGGGCAGGTCGGCGTAGCGCTCGGCCAGGCGCAGCACCGCATCGTACTGCGCACCGGCATCGGGCGCCGGCGCAGTGGGCCGCCGCCGCAACGACGAATCATTGGTCGGAGTCTTCTCCATCGTTGCCTTCCGGAGTCTCGAGCTCCATCGGCTCGAGCTGAATGGCTCCGACGGGGACGATCATGATGCGATCGTTGAGCGCGCGGTTCTCCGGCGAGTCGTTCTCGACCATCGGGCTGTCTTGACCGTACCCCACGGCCGTGAGACGGCGCGGCGCGATCCCCTGCTCGACGAGGTAACGGACCACGGCGTCGGCGCGCGTCTGGCTGAGCGCCATGTTGCGCGCAGCGCGGCCGGTGTCGCTGGTATGTCCCTGGACCTCGATGTCGACGTCCGGGTATGCGTTCAGCCGCTCGACAAGCGAATCCAGCGCGGCGAACGCGCTGGGCTCGAACTCCGCCTCTCCCGGAATGAAGCGTACGTTGATCCTCTCGGCAGCGACGATGCCCGCTGCCGTCGGGCAGCCGGTCTCGTCGACCGCAATGCGCGCCGGCGTGCCGTCGCACTGGTCGGCGCTGTCGAGCACGCCGTCCCCATCGTTGTCTTCGTCGGGGCAGCCGTCCTCGTCCTGGAAGCCGTCGGCGTCCTCGGCATCGTTGGGACACGCGTCTTGCGCGTCGGCGATGCCGTCGCCGTCGTTGTCGGTGTCGGGGCAGCCGTCGTCGTCTTCGAAGCCGTCCATGTCCTCGGCCTCGTCGGCGCAGGCGTCGGTTTCATCCGGAACACCATCGCCGTCGTTGTCGCCGTCGGGGCAGCCATCGAAATCCTGGTAACCGTCGAGGTCTTCCGCTTCGTACGGGCAAGCGTCCGAGCTGTTGGCGATTCCGTCCCGATCGGAATCTCGCTTCTGGAAGAAGTAGTTCACGCTCACGAAAAGCGACGGCAGCAGCTCGTTGGTGTCCACGTTGATCGGACTGTCGAACGCTGCGCTCGCGCCGCTGTTGTCGGTGTTGAGCCCCATCAGCCAATCGACGCGGCCGGTCACCTGCAAAGACACCTGCTCCATCAGACTCAGCTCGGCGCCCACGCCGGCAGCCAGGTGGAACTGCGTGTCGCTCAAGAGAACGGAAGCGCCGTCTTCCTTGTAACCGCGCGCGACGTTGCCATCGGCAAAGATCCCGCTGCCGCGACCGGTGAGATCGAAAACGTTCCAATACGAAACGCCCCCGCCCAGGTAGAACTGCGGCGTCCACCCGGCATCGGGGCGCGTGCTGTAGAGAACACCGATCTCGAGCTGCGTCGTTTGATTGTGGAACAGCGTGTCGGCGGGGACGGGAGTTCCGTCTGCGCGCCTCTCTCCGACGACGTTCTTGGCCTCGAACGAACCGTAGCGCAGGTTGAAGAGAAGATCGGTCTTGCGCTTCCAACCCAAGCGGAATCCGCCGCCCAGCATGGGGCCCGTGCCCAGGTGATCGCGGTTGCCGCCGGTGTAGGATCCGAACCCACCCCCGGCATGGACGCCCAGGCGTCCGGAATAGTCCTCTTGAGCCACGGCCGGCATCGTCGCGACCGAGACGAGGACGAGGGCCATGAGCCCCGCGATGACGGCACCGGTTCGTGGCATATACATGCCTCGCCCCCTCCTACAGCGCTGAACCCGTTTCCGGGATGAGGTGACGGAAATCCGCGTGGGGAAACATTAAGAGCCGAAGCAGACTATCGACCCGACGGCCGTTTGTAAAGGCCCTGCGCGCGCGTTTCCGTGTCCAGACTGGGCTCGAGGACGTCGTTGCGCGCCTTCGGGCGACGGCCGCGCCGCGGCCCCTCGTCACGCCACACCCATCCGTTCGCGTACCGCCTGCACCACGAGGGGCCACGCGATCGTGGCGTCGGCGTACACCTCGGCGAAGCGACCGCCCTGTGCTTTCGGGATGAATTTGCCCCACGACACGCCTTCGGAGTACGTGCATCCGGACAGGCCACCCCAGTGCACGGGCTCGGGACAAATGCGCACCCCGTAGCGGAAGCGCGCGATGCCGCTGCCGATGCCTGCGCGTTTGGCCAGGATGTCGAGGTACGGGCCCACCTGCTGCGCCCAGTTGCGCGGCACGCCACCGCCCACGGTGAAGATCCCGACGCGCTCCTGTCCGTCGATGTGCTCGGTGTAGTCGTCGAGATCGAGAAACGGGTCGAAGCTCAAGCGCGGCTCGCCCTTCTGAACGCGACGATGGTTGTGGATGGCGAAGTCGAGCCCGAGCTCGGAGTCGGTGAACGCCGGAACGTACACGGGAACGTCGTTCTCGTACGCCGAACGCAAGATCCCCCGTCCTGCCTTCTGCTCGGACAACCAACGCCCAAGGGCGCGGTTCAGCGTCACGCTGCACCATGTGGTGACGTCGGAGTTTTCTTTCAGCACCGCGGCCACGATCTTCTCGACGTCGTCGAGGTTCTGCTCGAGTTCCAGGCTGTCATACACGCGGTTGTAGCCGCGCTCGAAAAGTGCTTCGTCGTTCATCGACGGGTCGTACTTGAAGTGCGTCAGCCCGGCCGCCTCGACGAATCCATGCGCCATGAGAGCGCCGGTCGAAACCACCGCGTGCACCATCCCGTGCTCGATCATTTCGCACAGCACCAGACCCATCTTGGCCACGGTCATGGCCCCCGAAATCGTGCACACCACGAAGCATTTCTGATCCTGCACCATCGCGTGCAGGATGTCGGCCGCTTCCCCCACCTGTCGTGCGCCGATCGCGGTGCGACCGTACATGGTGACGAGGTCGGACACGCTGCGCACGCGCGAAAGGTCGATCGGAACGGTGGGCTCGAGCGCGTCGTCGAAGCCGGTGCCGTATTGCATGGCCTGGCGCACGACCTTCTTGGTTCGCGAAGGCTTGGGCGCAGGCTTCTTGGCGGCCTTGCGCGTGGAGCTGCTACCGGCGCGTCGCTTCGCCTGGCGCGCGGTGCTGCGCATGCCCGTTCGCGCGGCGCCACGTTTCCCCGGACTCGTGGTGCGCTTGCCCTTACCGGTGCGCTTGCTCTTGCTCTGGCGTGCCGTCACCGGCTTCCTCCTGCGCTTTCGGACGGGTCGCGGCGCTGGTATACGAGGACGAACTCGTTGTGCCAGTGCTGCGGAACGGTGCGAATCAGCTCGTACTGCTCGTGGAACTCGGGCCGCGCGTTCATCGCGTAGTCGGGAATGCGCTGGAACGAGTACCCCGCCCCCTGATCGTTCAGCGACACCAGCACGATATAGTCCGGTTCGCGAGACAAGACATAGCGCGGGTCGGCCTTGTAGTGCATGCGCCCGCGCAAGCGTGCGATGTGCGGATCGATGAGCCCGAACATATCGAGAATGCGGCGTTCTGAAAAGTACCCGACCGCGCCTACGTCGCTCACCGCGATCGTGGCATCCTCGGGCGCGTTCTCCAGGAACCACATGCCCAGCTCTTCGTAGTTCTGCGACAGGTAGTTGTGCGAGCGCACCGCCGGCAGAACGATGCGCGCCACGCGCAGCTCCGTGTTGCCGACGCCCAGCAGCGTCGCGAGCACGACCAGCGCCACCGACGCGTGGACGAGCAACGCCTGCAAGGTGCCCGGACGCGGATACGCCAGGATCGTATCGAGCCCCACGGTCACCAGCGCGGCGAGCACCGGGAGCACATGGGCAAAGAAGCGATAGTGGTACATCCAGTCGCCGCCCGCCACGACGACGAAGGCCGTGTAGAAGCCGAGGATCGCCAGCGACGTCCAGTAGGCCGCGCCTGCGCGGCGCAGCACCAGGGGCAGGAGCGCCAGCGCCACGAACAGGACGCCGCCGCTGTCGCGCATGAAGTCCAACGTGTACTGCGCGCCGTCGATGACGCCGTGCAACCCTCCGCGCGTCTTCGCAAAGAACGTGTTGGGGAAAGCCGCATCGAAGTAGGTCCAGCGCCAGGCATAGTACGCGCCGAACAGCAGGATGAACGTCGCAACCTCGCGCTTGACGGCGGTGCTCGCATCGTCACCCGCCCACTCACGCGTGGCCAGGGCGAAGCGGAAGATCAGAAGCAGCGCTGCGACCGCCGGACCTTCGGGGCGGGTCAGAGCGATGGCGAGAAGCAGGGCGACGAAGGCCGTGCTGCGCAAGACGCCGGGCGGCTTTCCCACCGCCATCAGCAACGCGCCGCACACGAGGCAGGCGAAAAAGCTGGCCTCGAGACCGGTCACCGCGTGTTGCACGAGGAACGGCGACACGGCCAGGTAGAACGGCGCCACCAGCGCCACCATGCCGATCCCGGAGCGCACGCGTCGCGCCAACAGCCATGAAAGCGGTAGGCACAAGAGCCCGGCGAGCAAGCCGACGTACTTGGTCAAGCTTTCGGGCTCGATCCCCGCACGCAGCGCGGCCGCCGCGACGAGCACCCACGTGAAATTGGAGTAGCCCTCGACGCGCTCACCCGGATTGAAGACGAAGCCGTGTCCGTCCACGACGTTGCGTGCGTAGCGATACGTGATGAAGGCGTCGTCTTCGGTCCAGTCCCAGTAGATGCGCGCGTGGGTGTAGAACACGGCACCGGACACCAGCATCAACAAGACCACGCTGGTCGAACGCAGGGCGCGCGTCCATCCGCGCGGTGGCGGCTGATAGACACCCAGCTCCTCGTGCGTCTCCGGGGCACCGCTCGTCATGCGCGTTTCTCCCGCGGCTCCTCGCGTCCGTCTTCGCGCGTCGGTGCGTCGACCAGGCGGACGTCGCCTCCGTGAAGCTTGGTGAAGCGCCGGAACACGGTGTCCGGGAAATGCACATGGATACGCGGTAGGCCATCCGGCGCCGACTCCTGGCTCCGGACGCGCCCTTCGCGGTAGCAGAAGGAGATGACGTCGGCGGCGTGGGACTGCACGTCCAGCACGACGTCGACCGTGCGCGCGCGCAGGTGGGCCAGGATGGCCTCGCGCAGCTCCGCCAGGCCGGCGCCCGAGTGTGCCGAGACGAACTTTGCGCGCGGATGATGGCGCAGCATCACGTCGATGGTCGTGGCGTCCTGGAGAGCATCGATCTTGTTGAACACCATGAACGTGTCGCGCGGACCGTCGAGCATTTCGTCCAAGACCTCGTGCACGGTGTCGATGTGCAAGGCCAATGTGTCCGACGTGATGTCGACCACGTGCAAGAGGAGATCGGCTTCGGTCACCTCGGCCAGGGTCGTGCGGAAGCTTGCCACGAGATCGTGCGGCAGCTTGCGGATGAAACCGACCGTGTCGGTGAGCAGGACGTGGGCGCCGCCGGGCAGTGTCAGCCGGCGCGTTGTGGCGTCGAGCGTGGAGAACAGCTGGTTCTCGACCAGCAGATCCGCTCCTGCGAGAGCGTTCATCAACGATGATTTTCCGGCGTTGGTGTATCCGACCAGTGCGATGCGGAAAGCGCCTTCGCGCGACTTGCGCTGGGTTGCCGCCGTCTGCTCGCGGTCGCGCAGCGCGCGTCGCAGATGCGCGATCTTCTCGCCCACCCGACGCCGGTCGACCTCGAGCTGCGTTTCACCCGGGCCGCGCGTGCCAATGCCACCGTCCTGGCGCGACAGGTGGTCCCACAGTCGTCGCAGGCGCGGGCGCATGTACTCGAGCTGTGCCAGCTCCACCTGAAGCTTGGCCTCGCGGCTGCGCGCGTGACGCGCAAAGATATCGAGGATCAGCTCGGTGCGGTCGATGACGTTGCGCTGCAGGACCTTTTCCAGGTTGCGTGCCTGTGCGGGCGACAGCGTGTCGTCGAACACGATGAGGTTGGCGTCGAGCCGCTCGCACAACGCATGCAGCTCTTCCACCTTGCCAC
>JBFJHN010000108.1:0-6908 GCA_041613275.1 Candidatus Krumholzibacteriia bacterium
AACGACGCGGGCAGTGTCATCCAGGAGATCAACTCGAGCGTCGAGATCGAGGTGCAGAACGCCAGTACCTTGGATCCGGGGCAGGGGACGCTGAGCCAGACTTCGTTCCAGCTGCTCCAGGGTCAGCGGTCCGTGTCGATCTTCTACACGTTCGCCGAACCCATTCTGCTCGTCATACGTGACGACGCCGGCAACGCACCCGCGGTGTCCGACGTGATCACCGTGAGCCCCGGGCCGCCGACGCAGCTTTCGCTGTCGGTGGATCCGCCCTGGGTGCGCGGCAACAAGGTCGTGAGCGTGCTCGCGCGCGTCGACGACCCGTACGGCAACGGTGTTCCGGGGCAGCCCGTGGACTTCGAACTCGTGAGCGGCGACGGCGACCTGACCCCGGTGGACAGCCTGACCGGCGACAACGGTGTCGCAGGCGCCGACTTCCTGAGCCCGCGCACGCCGCAGTTCACACGTGTGCGCGCGACCTCCGGAAGCCTCATGGACGAGTTCGACATCGAGACCGCACTGGTCGATCCCGGTGCTCCGAGCGGTCACGTCACCAACTACCCGAACCCGTTCCATCCGGGCGAGGCGCCGACGACGATTGCTTACAAGCTGAGCGACGACGCCCACGTGACGCTGGAGGTCTACACGCTGAGCGGCGGCTTGGTGCTGCGACGCGAGTTCCCTCAAGGCACGGTCGGTGGCCGCGTTGGATTGAACGAGTTCGTTTGGGATGGCCGGAACGGCAAGGGCGACTTCGTCTCCAGCGGCGGCTATCTGGTCGTCGTCGAAGCCGAAGGCGCTGGAGAGACCCTTCACGTCATGCGCCGCAAGATCGCGGTCGTGCGCTGATCGGGAGGAGCCATGAACATCAACGCACGTAAGACGCAACGCGGCCGCGCTCTGACGCTGGCGGTCTTCATCACCAGCCTGTTGTGCGGAACCACCGCGCACACGCAGGACGACAACGGCGGCGCGCCGGGCGACTGGCTGTCGCGCTACACCGGAGCGCGTTCGGTGGGCTTCGGCGGCGCCTTCGTGGCCGCCGCCAACGAGCCCATGGGCGTGGTTTGGAACCCCGCCGGTCTGTCGCAGCTGTTCCAGAATGAGCTGCACGTCGAGCAGGCGCGCCTGTTCGAGAACACCAGCATCACGGGCTTCAGCTTTGCGGTGCCGGCAAAACGCATTCCGAGCCTCGGGATCACCATGGTGAAGCTCGGATCGGGTGAGTTCGAGCGCACCAACGAGCTGAACGAGCCCTTGGGCACGTTCGAGGAAAGCGACATGGCCTTCCTCTTGACCGCGTCCAAGAACGTCAGCCCGCAGATGGCGCTGGGCGCCAACCTCAAGGTCGTGCGGCAGTCGCTCGAGGAGTTCAGCGCCGCGGGCGTGGGCTTCGATGCCGGCATGATGTTCGACATCACGCCGAAGGTGCGTGTGGGCGCTTCGTTGCTCAACATCGGCGGACCGTCGCTGACGCTGCGCACCACTGACGAGAAGTTCCCGTTCGAGTTCCGTGGCGGCATGGCGTTCCGCGTCTTCAACGGACGCGGCGTCATCACCGCCGAGTTCGATCACCGCGCCGGCCCGGGTGCGAGCCTGCACGGCGGCAGCGAGGTCTGGGTGCACCCCAGCATGGCGCTGCGTCTGGGCTACAACGACGAGTACGCCACCGGCGGCTTCAGCTACCGCATCGCTCCGGGGACGCGCTTCGACTACGGCGTGTCCGATCACCGGTTGGGGCTGACGCACCGCGTCGGGCTGTCGTACCGCTTCGGCGGCTTCTTCGCCAGCTCCGAGGCCGACCCGCCGGTGTTTTCGCCGACCGGGCAGCAGTCGGTGACCAAGTTCCAGATCGAAGCGCACACCAAGTCGGATGCGCGCGAGTGGAAGCTGGACATCGTCAACTCGTCCAACCAGATCGTGCGTTCGTTCGGCGGCCGGGGACTTCCCCCGACGCACGTGATGTGGGACGGCAAGAACGAAGTGGGTCTGCCGCTGGCCGACGGCGTCTATCGCTATCAAATCGTCGTGTGGGACGACCAGGGCCGTGAGATCCAGAGCCGGACGCGCAACGTCGAGATCACGACGAGCGGTCCGCAGGGCTCGGTGCCGGTCTTCGTCGATCCGTGAAATTGGGGAGCGCAGGGATGATGCGGTTCAACTTCGAACGTGCCCAGATGACTCGGCAAGCGACACGTGGCCGCACCGCGTTCGTGGCGGCGGCGGTCGCAGTGCTCGCGGCGTGCGTCGTGTCGAGCGCGGCGCAGGAGACACCGGCACCAACGCTGTCGGAAGTCGGCATGCAGCTGGAGTGGGCGCGAGTGCGTGCGCTCGGTGAACGCGCCGAGCCTCTGGCCGAAGCGAACGGCGCGCTGGATGCTCTGACGCGTGCGGGTCTGCCGGCCGAGAGCAAGCTCGCCGCCACGCTGCTGAGCGCGGCGTTGCATGATGCGGCGGGCCGCTACGCCGAAGCCGAGCAGGCCTATCGCCAGGCGGAGAAGTCGAATCGGCGCAGCGCTTTCGCGGACGATGCCGCGTTCGCAGCCATCCAGGCGCTCGAGGCCCAGGGCCGCGATGAGGACGCCGCCAAGCAGTGGTCGAGATGGGTCAAGCATCATCCGCAAAGCCCGCTGCACGGCGAGGCGGCGCTCGCCCGCGCGTGGAACGCGCTGCGTCGCATGGCGCTTCCGGAGGCGACGACACATCTCACACGGATCCAGAACGACCATGCGTGGATGGCGCGCGATCCACGCGTGATGCTGGCGCGTTCGACGCTGGCGTATCTCGAAGGGCGCTTCGAAGACGCCCTGGCCGGCATGACGAACGACATGAACGACGCCGCGGCGACTTTCCTGCGCGCGCAGTGCCATGCTGCGCTGGGCGCACGCCTGAAGGCGGCCGCGTTGTACCAGGAAGTGGTCGACCGGCATCCGCATTCGCGCCTGCACGATCACGCCTTCCTGGCCAAGGCGAACTCGTTCCTGCAGAGCAAGGCCTACCGCAGCGCCGCCGAGGAGTTCGGCCGCGTCGTGGAACGCGTGCGCGACCCGCAGGTGCGCGCCGAGGCCGAGCTGCGCCGGGCCGCCTCGCTGGTTCTGGACGGCGACACCGAGAACGGCACGCGCGAGCTGCGCGCTGTGGTCGAGTCGCACGCTGCGACGCACTATGCGGCGCGCGCACAGTTCCTCTTGGGCGAGGTGCTCTACGGGGAGCAAGACTACGAATCCGCGATCGTCGAGTTCAATCGCGTGTTGCGCGACTACTTCGAGCACTCGCTGGCGGCGACGGCGCAGTATCGCATTGGTCGCAGCCTCGACGCGCTCGACCGCAAGAACGAGGCGACGGCGTCGTACCAGGCGGTCGTCTCCGGCTACACGCTCGAGGCCGAAGCGCCGGCAGCCGCGTACCTGGCCGGCGTGGGGCTTCTGGAGCAGGGCATTCCGCTCGCGGCCGCGCCGTACTTCCAGATCGTCCTGGATCGCTACGCGCAGCTCGACGAGAACGCATCGGTGTTCGTCTTCGAGTCGCCCGAACATCAGGAGCTGGTCGAGGCTTCGCTGTGCCTGCTGCAGCTCTCGTATCACCGCGCCGGCGACCTTGGACAGCTGTCGGGTGTGCCGCACCTCACGCTGCAGCAGATGCCGCCGAGCAAGTCGACGTGGCGCGCCTACGCGCTGTTGATCGACGCCGACGCGTTGGCGTCTGTCGGTCGGCACCAGGAAGCCGAGAAGACGCTCGAGATGCTGATTCGCGATTTCCCCGACAAGCGCGTCGCCATTCTGGCCAACCGCCTGTTGGCGTGGACCTATGCGCAGCAGGGCAAAGACGAGCTGGCCATCCAGACCGAGGAACGCATGCTGAGCCGCTACGCGGACAGCGGTAATCCCGAGTTCATGGCCACGGCGTATCTGAACAAGGGTCATGTGCTCTTCAACAAGAAGAGCTACAAGGCGGCGGCCCAGGCGTACGAGCAATTCCTGCAGCGCTTCCCCGAGCATCCAGATCGACTGCTGGCGCTCTACCAGGTGGGTCTGACCTACGCGCGGCTCGACCGTAACGGTGACGCCGTCGATCGTTGGGACGCGCTCGTGCAGGCGGCGCCCAGCGCCGAGATCGCCGAGAAGGCTTGGGTGCGTGCGGGCAACCTGTACTTCCGCGCCGAGAAGTACGACGACGCCAAGCGCTGCTACGAGGGCTTGCTGCAGCATTTCGGCGACAGTCCGGCGGCGGCGACGGCGATGCTGCGCATGGCGCAGTGCGACTACAACGCCGGGCGCGATGCCGAAGCGCTGAAAGCGTTCTCGGATCTGGCGCTGCGCTTCCCGGATTCACCCGTGTCGCGCGAGGCCGAACGCGGCACCGAGCTGGCGCTGTATCGCCTGGGTTCCGAGGCTGGCGGCATGGAAACGCTGGCGCAGCTCGTCGAGCAGCATCCCAGCAGCAACTTCGCCGCCGACGCGCAGTTCCGCATCGCCATGCACCACTACGACAAGAAGGAGTTCGGCGAAGCCGCCGACGCCTTCCGGCGCGTGGTGACGCAGTTCCCGGGCTTCTCGGCCGCCGATCAGGCGCACT
The DNA here is from genome assembly GCA_041613275.1 of Candidatus Krumholzibacteriia bacterium. Lineage (GTDB taxonomy): Bacteria > Krumholzibacteriota > Krumholzibacteriia > JBFJHN01. The sequence goes on from JBFJHN010000108.1 coordinate 4,573, forward strand.
TCCTCATGGGCGACGCCTACGAGAAGGCCAAGGCGCTCCCGGAAGCGATGCGCGCCTACGAGCAGTTCACCATGTTCTTCCCGGAGAGCGAGCTGCGCTCCACGGCGCAGTTCCGTCTCGGCATGCTGCAGTTCAACGAGGACGACTACATGCGTGCCGCCGTGCAGTTCACCGCCGTGCTGGACGGTGAGGCGAACGCCGAAATGACCAAGGCGTCCCTGTACAACCTGGGCATGTGCCAGCGCGTGCTGGGCGACACCGAGACCGCCAAAGCGACGCTCACGAAGTACCGTGAGACGTATCCGAAGGACGAGCGCGCCGCTGAGATCGCCTATCAAATGGGCGACATCGCCGACAAGTCCGCGCAATACGACGTGGCCTTGACGGAGTTCGCGCGCGCAATCGCCTCGCAGCCTTCGCTCGACCTGCGTGTGGAGCTGCGTTACCGCATCGGCAACTGCCACGAGCAGCTGGGCGACAAGGACAAGGCGCTTGCCTCCTATGGCCTGGCGATGAAGTCGAAGAAGCGTTCGAACGCTTTCCGATTGTCGGCCGTGGTGCGCGTTGCAGCGCTCAACGAAGAGAAGGGCAACTACAAGGGCGCCCTGACCGCCTATCGAGATCTCATCCGCAACGCCAAGGATGCGGAGCTGGTCGCGGCCGCGAAGGAGCGCGCCACGCAGCTCGAGAAGACCGTTCAGTAGGAGGAGTCGCAACCATGCTCACGCAGTTCGATTGGATCGGAGCCATTACCAGCAGCCCCATCATGGTGGCGTTGATTGGCTGCAGCGTGCTGACGTTGGGGGTCGTCCTGGAGCGCGCGCACTTCTTCATGAAGCGCCGCGGCAACCCGGATGCGACGCTTGCGCAGGTGCTGCAGAAGATTCGAGCCGGCAACTTCCAGGAAGCCTCGTGGACGTGCGAGAACGTCATGCATCCGCTGGGTGCGGTGGCCACGCGCGTGTTCGAGCATCGCAATGCGCCGACCGCCGAGCTCGAAGAGCACATGCAGATCGCTCTTTCCGAGCAGAAGATGCTGCTCGAGCGCAACCTCGGGTTCCTGGGCACCATGGCGGCGGTGGCGCCGCTCATCGGTCTCCTGGGGACCGTGTGGGGCATCATGCGCGCGTTCAATGACATGGCGGCCACCGGTTCGGCCGCGCCGGCCGTCGTCGCCGCGGGTGTCGCCGAAGCGCTCGTGACCACGGCCGCGGGGCTCGTCGTCGCGGTGCCGGCGGTCATGCTCTACAACCACTTCTCGCGTCAGATGAACGTCATGTTGACCGTGGCCGAGAACGGCGCGCGCAGCATGCGCTCGGCGATGCACGACGGAAGCATCCCGGAGGCGCCCGAGTCGTCGGGAACGCCCCAGGGCGAGCCCTCGCGACGCGAGGTTTCGAGCCCGCAGGTGCCGACCGCTGCGACGTCGCGCGTGATCTGATCCGGACACCGACGCGAGGAGCGACAACGTGTTCCAGAAGATGCTGAACGGCAGTCCCCGCAACGACGAGGGGCACGTCAACCTCACGCCGCTGATCGACGTGTCGTTGGTGCTGGTGGTGATCCTGCTGCTCGCCACGCCGCTGGCGTTCGAGTCCAGCATCGGCGTGCGCCGGTCGGATCCGAAGGCGCGCAAGGCTCCGAAGCCGGAGAAGGTCGAGTACGTGCAAGTGTCCGTCGTCTCCGAGGACAGCGTGCAGGTGAACCGCGCCACCGTCGCGCGCACGCAGCTGGTCGAGACGCTGCGGCCGATGCTGGACGAGAGCGTGCGCCGGCAGGTGGTCGTCACCTGCCAGGCTGGCGTGTCGCACGGCGCCTTCGTCGACGTTCTCGATCTCGCCAAGCTCTCGGGCGCGGGCGACATCGCGGTCGTGGGGAGGAAGTAGCATGCGCGAGCCGCTGGTGAATCCGTCGTCGACGATGACGCGCATCAACGTCACGCCGATCATCGACGTGGCTTTGGTTCTGGTGATCATTCTGTTGATCACGGCACCGATCCTGTCGATGACCGATCTCCAGGTCGACGTGCCGCAGGCGCGCACGCGTGGTCGCGAGGACGCTACCCGCATCATGGTGACGCTGGGAACTCACGGCGAGCTGGCCATCGACGACGAACGGGTGCAGTCCTCGCGCTTCGACCGCGCGCTTGCGTCGCGTATCGACGCCGCGGGTGAAGACGTGCTGGTCGTGGTGCGCGCCGATACGCAGATGCGTCACGCCGATGTCTCCGAGGTTCTGCGTCGGGCGCGCGACGCCGGCGCCACGCGTCTGGCGATCGCCACGCGTCAGAAAGGGGATGCGTCCCGTTGACGGCGATGAGCGTGCACATGGAGCAC
>JBFJHN010000109.1:0-6883 GCA_041613275.1 Candidatus Krumholzibacteriia bacterium
AAGTGCCACATCGTCGTGCTCTCGCCCCCGGGCAGCACCAGGCCGTGCAGGTCTTCGAGCTCGGCGGCGCGACGCACCTCGCGCACGTCGTGTCCGAGCTTCTCGATGACGCGTGCGTGAGCCTGGATGTCTCCCTGCAACGCCAACACACCGATGTGCATGCAACCCCCTCGCGCTGCGGTCGCGCGCCGTCGCGTTCCGCGATGCGGGCTCACCAACCGCGCGTCTGCAACAGGTCCTTCTCGTCCATGCGATCGACTTCGAGTCCGGGCATGGCGTCGCCCAGGCCTTCGTGGGCCTTGAGAACCTCGTTGGCGTCCTTGTAGTGCAGCACGGTGTGCACGATGGCGCGCGCACGGCTCTCCGGATCTTCCGACTTGAAGATGCCCGAGCCGACGAACACCGTTTCAGCGCCGAGCTGCATGAGCAACGAGGCATCCGCCGGCGTCGCCACGCCACCCGCGGCGAAGTTCGGCACCGGCAGCTTGCCGTGCTCGTGCACCCAGCGCACCAGCTCCAGCGGCGCACCCAGCGTCTTCGCCTCGTGCACCAGCTCTTCGGGATCCAGCAGTTTCAGGCGCCGCATCTGCGCGTTCACCGTGCGCAGGTGACGCACGGCCTCGACGATGTTGCCCGAGCCCGCTTCACCCTTGGTGCGAATGAGCGCGGCGCCTTCGGCGATGCGCCGCAGCGCCTCGCCGAGGTCGCGGCAGCCGCACACGAACGGCACGTCGAAAGCCCACTTGTCGATGTGGTTGGCCTCGTCGGCCGGGGTGAGCACTTCGCTCTCGTCGATGAAGTCGACCTTGAGCGCCTGGAGCACCTGCGCCTCGGCGAAGTGGCCGATGCGCGCCTTGGCCATGACGGGAATCGACACCGTCGACATGATCTCCCGAATCTTGTCGGGCGACGCCATGCGCGCCACGCCGCCTTCGGCGCGGATGTCGGCCGGCACGCGCTCCAACGCCATGACGGCGACGGCGCCGGCCTGCTCGGCGATCTTCGCCTGCTCCGCATTCGTGACGTCCATGATGACGCCGTTGCGCAGCATCTCGGCGAGCCCGGTCTTGACGCGGATTCCGCTTTCCATGATCGCATCTCCTCCGTTCGGGGGCGCGCCGAGCCGTCGGTCGCGCGTGGGGTTCCGCCGGCGGCGCCGGCGTCACCGGAAATCAGATGTAAGGGCGCGCGCCGGCGCGCGTGCCGTTGCCGGACTGCTTCGTCAACGCCTCGAGGTGGTGGCCGAGCCGTGCCAGGCCCGTTTCGATGTCGTCGTCATCGACGCGACTGATGGACAACCGCACGCATCCGTAGCCGGGGTTGCGCGTGAAGAAGTGCCGTCCCGGCAGCAGGCGCACGCCGTCGCGCGCGCAGCGCGCCACGAGCTCTTCGTCGGACACACCTTCGGGAAGCTCGAGCCATACACAGTAGCCGCCGGCCGGCACGCGCCAGCGCGTTCCGCGCGGCATGTGCGCTTCGAGCGCGGAGGCGGTGCGCGCCATGCGCTCGCGGTACACGCGCCGCAGGCGCCGCAGGTGGCGATCGTAGTCGCCGCGCTCGATGAACTCGGCCAGCGCCGCCTGCAGGAGCACCGAGCTGTGGAAGTCGGTCGTGCGCTTGAGCTGTGTGAGGCGCGCGATCAGCTCGGGGTCGGCCACCAGCCAGCCGATGCGGAACCCGGGGCACAATCCCTTCGAGAACGTGCCCACGTAGCAAACGCGCCCGTGCGGCTCGAGGGCGCGCAACGACAGCACCTCGCCGCCGTCCCAGCGCAGCTCCTCCTCGAAGCCGTCTTCGAGCACCGGCACGTCGTAACGCGCCACGATGTCGAGCAGGCGCTTGCGGTGCTCGAGCGTCGTCGTGACTCCGGTGGGGTTCTGGAAGTGCGGCATCGTGTACAGGAACTTGGGGCGGCGACGCGCAAAGACGCGCTCCAGGGCGTCGAGATCCAATCCTGCATCGGTCATCGGCACCGAGATGACGTCGGCGCGATACAGACGCGTGAGCGCCAGCAGGTTGCTGTACGTGGGGGACTCGACCACCACCGGGTCGCCGGGATCGAGCAGCGCGCGGCAGAAGAGCTCCAGCCCCTGCTGCGCGCCGTTGACCACGAGGATCTCCTCCGAGCGCACGTCGTTGCCGGCCAGCCGCATGCGTTGCGCGATGACATCGCGGAACGGCGCGTGGCCGCGCGTCGATCCGTACTGCAGCACGGTTTCGCCCTCGCGACGCAGCACGACGTCCAGGCTGCGTCGCAAGCTCGCGACCGGGAAGAAGCGCTCGTCCGGGATGACGCCGGTGAAGTCGATGCGGCCATTCTGGATAGGCTCGGGCTCGCTCGGGCCGTCGTCGTGTGTCGCGAGCGCATCGAGGCTCTCCGCCAGACGCCCGGCCCACGCGGGCGACTCGTGCGCTGGCGCGACGGCTGCGCGCGCGGGCGGGCCGCGATGGATCACCCGCGTGCCCTGACCGACGTGCGCTTCCACGTACCCCGATGCCACGAGGTTGTCGTACGCGGTGCACACGGTGGCGCGGTTCACACCGAGCTTGCGCGCCAAGCCGCGCGTCGCCGGCAGGCGCGTGCCGACGGCGAGATCGCCCGAGTCGATCAAGCCACGGATCTGCGTGGCGATCTGGCGGTGGAGCGGCGTCGGCTCCTGGCGATCGAGGACGAGCTGCATGCGGTCTCCTCCGATTGGATCGGCCAATTCAGCTTAGAGCGGCCCGAACATCGCCGCAAGATCCAATTGGACCCCTATTGGCCCCGTCCATTGGCGTGCCTCGCTCGTCGCGGGGAAGGTGTCGCCGGCGTCGACAAGCGCTGGAGCCGTGCGCAACGGCCGGCCCGCGCGTCCTCGGGCCGGAGCGCCTTGGCAGCACCTCGCGTCGCCGGAACGTTCCATGCGTCCGGGAGGCTCCCCGGCAACTCCCCGGAGGAGCGCATGCGATGCGACGAATGCTGCGAGGAGTCCTTCTCTGCGCGGCGCTCGCGGCCGTGGCCAGCACGCTGTGGCCGGCCGAGGCCTGCCTGGGTCAGGTGCGGATCAACGAGATCCTCGCCGATCCGGCGAGCGATTGGGACGGCGACGCGACGGCGCACTTCAAGGACGACGAGTGGGTGGAGATCGTCAACGTCGGAACGACCACGGTCGTCCTCGACTCGTTCCGCCTGTCGGATGCGAGCAACGACTTCCACTACGGCTTCTCGGGGTCGCTGGCACCGGGCGCCCATGCCGTCGTGCTGGGAAGCGCAAGCGTGGCGTGGGAAAGCGCCGAGGGTGTCAGCACCGTTGGGCTGTCGCTGAACAACAGCGGCGACACCGTGCGTTTGTGGCAGCTGTCGGGCAACGACACGCTGCTGGTCGACGAGTACACGTACGTTTCGCACGAGGTCGTCGACGATCGCTCGACCGCGCGGGTCCCCGACGGCGGCGCGACATGGATGCTGTTCGACGGCTTGAACGCGTACACCGGCGAGACTCCGCCGTTGGGCACGGGCTGTCCGCCCACGCCCGGCGGGCCGAACGCCTGTCCAACGAGCGTCGAGCCGCGAGCGTGGAGCACGGTGAAGTCGTGGTTCCGCGGCCCGCGCAGCGAGACGCGAGATTGAGCGTTCGTTCGAGGACGGCGCACGCCCGTCTCCGGGCGTGCGCCGCTCCATCGACTCGCCGCGTGCGCGCGGCTGTCTTGCGGGAAACGTTAACGTGTGTCCGGGCGCGTTGCGCGCTACGCCTCAGATCTTCCCGAGCGCCTCGAGCACGCGATCGGGCGTCATGGGCAGGCGCGTCAGTCGCACGCCGACCGCGGCGCGGATGGCGTTGGCCACGGCGGGCGCCGGCCCGTTCGTGGGTACCTCGGCCACCGACTTGGCGCCGAACGGGCCGCTGGGCTCGAAGCTCTCGACCACGAACGTCTGCATCTCGGGCATGTCGTCGGCATGCATGATCTTGTAGTCGACGAGATCACCGTTCCGCAGCCGACCGTGCTCGTCGTACAGCATCTCCTCGCTCAGCGCATAGCCCAAGCCCATGGCCACGGCGCCTTCGATCTGCCCTTCCACCTGCGCCGGGTTGATTGCCGTGCCGCAATCCACCGCCGAGACGAAACGTACCAGCCGCACGCGCCCGGTGTCCGTGTCGACCTCGACCTCGGCGAACTGCGCGGCGAAAGGCGGCGGCGAGTCGGGGATGCAGAACGACGCTCGGCCGAGGATCTGCGTCATCTCGCGGTACATCGCGTGCACGGCCACGTCGGCCATCGCGACCTCGGCGCCCGACGATGCGCGCACGCGATCGCCCGCGCATCGGAGCGTGTCGGCGGGAACCGAAAGCATGCGCGCGGCCACCGCGAGCACCTGGTCGCGCGCGTCCTCTGCGGCGCGGCGCACGGCATTTCCCGACACGTAGGTGACGCTCGAAGCGTAGGCGCCCACGTCGTAGGGCACGAGATCCGTGTCGGCCGCATACAGATAGACGCGCTCGGGTGAGACGCCGAGCGTGTCGGCGGCGATCTGCACGAGAATCGTGTCGGCCCCCGTGCCCAGGTCGGTGGCTCCGGTGGTCAAATTCCACGAGCCGTCTTCGTTGAGCTTGAGCGCGGCCGCGCCCCAGTCGACGCCGGCGATTCCGGACGACTGCATCGCGAGCGCCACCCCCACGCCGCGCCGCAGCGCGCCGGTTTCGCCCGAGCGCGGGCGCGTGTCCCAGCCGATGCCAGCGGCGCCGCGCTCGATGCAGTCGAGCAGGCCGTAGCTGTTCATGCGACGCTCGTGTCCCTTGCCCTGTGCCTGCAGGGCGCTCGAGACGCGGTCCACTTCGCCCGCACGTACGACGTTGCGGCGCCGGAGCTCGAGCGGATCCATGTCCAGCTGCCAGGCCAGCTCGTCGACGGCCGACTCCAGAGCGAAGAATCCCTGCGGCGCGCCGTAGCCGCGGCAGGCGCCTGCAACGGGATGGTTGGTGTAGGCGACCTCGCAGCGGTAACGGCGCGCTGCTTGGTTGTACAGCGGCAGCGTCTTGTACCCGGAGCTCCCGGTCACGGTGAGGCCGTGTGTTCCGTACGCGCCCGTGTCGGAGACCACGTGCATGTCGATGGCGGTGATCGTGCCGTCGCGCCGCGCGCCCAAGCGCATGTGCAGATGCATCGCGTGGCGCGTGCGGCTCATGACGAACTCCTCGGCGCGCGTGTACTCGATGCGCACGGGGCGGCGCGTCGCCAGCGTGAGCGCGGCGCAGGCGTCTTCGATCGTCATCTCCTGCTTGCCGCCGAAGCCGCCGCCGATGCGCGGCTTGATCACGCGGATGCGGCCCACGGGCAGCTCGAGCATTTGCGCGAGGATGCGACGGACGTGGAAGGGGACCTGCGTGCTGGTGCGCACGATCAGACGCCCGTCCTCGTCCAGCCAGGTGATGACGACGTGAGGTTCGAGGCTCACGTGTTGCACGGCCGGGACGTCGTAGGCGCTCTCGTGCACCACGTCGGCTTGTGCGAAGCCGTCGCTGAGGTCGCCGGTCTCGAACTGCATGCGCGCGACGAGATTGCGTTTCGCATCGAGCACGCCCTGACAGTCGGGCTCGTCGTGGAGGACCGGCGCACCGGGCTGCAGCGCGACGCGCGCGTCGAACACTGCCGGCAGCACCTCGTAGTCGACACGGATGCGCTGAAGCGCTTCGGCTGCGGCTTCGGGTGTTTCGGCTGCGACGAGCGCCACGCGATCGCCGACGAAGCGCACTTTGCGATCGAGAAGGAAGGCGTCGTAGGGCGAGGGCTCCGGATAGCTCTGGCCGGCGGTCGTGTGGGCCACGCGCGGCACGTCCTCGTGCGTGAGCACGCAGAGCACCCCCGGGATCGCCATGGCACGGCTCGCGTCGATCGACACGATGCGCGCGTGCGCGTGCGGGCTCGCCAGAATGCGCCCGTACGCCATGCCCTCCGGATGCACGTCGTCCGTGTAGACCGCGCGTCCGCGGACCAGCTTTTCGCCGTCCACCTTGACGATCGAGCGTCCCACGGCGGCGCCGCGCGCGCGCGTGGCGCTGCCTTCGTCGACGGACGTCATCGCGATCCCTCCGGCGGCGGGTCGTCGTCGTGCTCCGCGTCGTGGGCACCTGCCGACGCCAACAGGCTGCGCTGGTAGGCGCGCACGGCGGCCAGCGGTTTGACGTAGCCGGTGCAGCGGCACAACGTCATCACCTCGCGCATCTCGGCTTCGCTTGCATGTGGATTGCGTTCCAGGAGCGCGTGCATCGACAGGATCATGCCGGGGATGCAGAAGCCGCACTGCGCGGCGGCATGATTCAAGAACGCTTGCTGCAGCGGGTGCAAGGCGTCGCCGGGCGCCAGCCCTTCCGGTGTGTCGACGCGGCTGCCGTCGACCTGGAGAGCCAGCGTGCTGCACGAATCGATCAGGCGTCCGTCGACGAGCACGCTGCACGCCCCGCAGTCCGCGGTCTCGCACACGCGCTTCACCGCGACGTGGCGCTCGCGTCGCAGGACGTCGAGCAGCGAATCGTGCATGCGCACCTCGAACCTGCGCGTCGCACCGTTGAGAACGAGCTCCATGGGCACGCGGGCGTCGTTCACGATGCGTCCTCCGCCGGCACGCCGACACGATAGAGCGGTCCGTCCTCGTAGCAGGGAACGCGACCGGCGAACCCGGGATGCGTGGCGACGTCGAGGCTGCGCTGGACGAGAACGCCACACACGTGTCGGCGCCAGGCGGCCGTGGCGCGCACGTCGGTGATGGGGCGTATGAAGTCGCGCACCGCCTGCACGGCGCGCTCACGGCGCGCGGCCCAGTCGCCCGCGCGCGTGTCGGCGCCCGCGATCTCACGTTCCGCGTCGACGACGCGGGTCACCGTCGGGTGCACCGCGCCGACGACGA
>JBFJHN010000110.1:0-6867 GCA_041613275.1 Candidatus Krumholzibacteriia bacterium
ACGGGAAGAGATCGCATGGCGGCAAAATCGAAGAAGAAGCGCATCTACGAGGTGGCGCGCGAGTTCAACGTCTCGAGCGACGCGGTCATCAAGGTGCTTCGCGACAAGAAGTACGAGGTCAAGAACCACATGAGCACGGTGACGCCGGAGATGCTCGAGAGCATCGCCAAGCGTTTCCGGAGAGCCCAAGCAGAAGCCGCAGACGAAGACGCCAAGCGCAAAGAGCTGCACGCGGCCATCGAGCAGCACAAAGCAGAAGAAGAGCGCGCCGCGCAGCAAGCCAAGGCACGCGCCGCGCAAGAACGAGCCGAGCAGCGTGCGGCGCAGCAAGCACGCAGTGCACCGTCCCGCACGACGACGCGCGACGCCGGCACGCGGACGACACCTGCGGCCCGAGAGCGCGGCAGCGCACCCGCCCGGGCGCGGACCACGGCACCCGGCCGCCCTGCGCGACCCCCGTCACGCCGCCCCACGTCCGACGAGCGTCCGGCGCCTCCAGGAAGGCGCGGTGATGCGCGTGGGGGCGCTCCGTCCCGCGGAGGTCCCGGCGGGCCGTCCCGCGGAGGTCCTGGCGGTCCGTCGCGCGGAGGCCCTGGCGGTCCGTCGCGCGGAGGCCCCGGCGGTCCGTCGCGCGGGGGCCCCGGCGGTCCTGCGGGACGTCGGCAGAAGGGGCGCCGCAAGCAGCAGGTCGATCAACGCGACGTGCGCGAGACCTTCCAGCGCACGATGGCCGAGCTCGAGGGCCCGCGCCGTGCAAAACGCCGGCGTCGCACGCAGAGTGGCGGTGTCGCCACCGAGGAAAAAGAAAACGTCGTGCGCGCCGTCGAGATGATGGCATTGCAGGATCTCGCACATGAGCTCGAGGTTCCGCCCCAGGATCTGATCAAGAAGCTGTTCACGAGCGGCGTCCTGGCGACGATGAATCAGCGCCTCGACAAGGACACCATCGAGATCCTCGCCGCGGAGTACGAGTACGAAGTCGAGTGGATCAGCGAGTTCGAAGAGACCGAGCAGGAGATCGAAGAGGAAGAAGACGTCGAGCTCGAGCCGCGGCCACCCGTGGTGACGATCATGGGCCACGTCGATCACGGCAAGACGTCCATCCTGGACCACATCCGCGAATCCAACGTCGTTGCCGGCGAGTCGGGCGGCATCACCCAGCACATCGGTGCCTACGAGGTGACGACGTCGGCGGGGTACGACATCACCTTCCTGGACACACCCGGTCACGAGGCGTTCACCGCCATGCGTGCACGTGGGGCCCAGGTGACCGACCTGGTCGTCCTCGTGGTGGCGGCCAACGACGGTGTCATGCCGCAGACCATCGAAGCCATCAACCACGCGCGCGCCGCCAACGTGCCGTTCATCGTCGCGATCAACAAGGTCGATCTGGCCGACGCCAACATCGACCGCGTCAAGCAGCAGCTGGCGCAGCAGAAGGTGCTGCTGGAGGGATGGGGCGGACAGATCACCGCTGTCGAGGTGTCCGCCAAGTCCGGACAGGGCATGGACCAGCTTCTCGAGATGATCCACCTGCAGGCCGAGCTTCTCGAGCTCAAGGCGCCGAAGCAGACGCGCGCGCGTGGCGTCGTTCTGGAAGCGCGCAAGACCGCGCAGCACGGCGTGGTCGTCAACGTGCTCGTGCAGCGCGGCACGCTGCGCGTTGGAGACGTCTTCGTCGCCGGTCGCCACGCGGGACGTGTGCGCGCCCTGTTGAACGAGCGCGGGCGCCGCGTCGATTCGGTGGGCCCGGGCGACCCGGTGCAGCTGCTGGGGTGCGACGGCACGCCCCAGGCCGGTGACCCGCTGAGCGGCGTCGAGCACGAACGTCAGGCGCGCGAGATCGCTTCGCGCCGGCAGCAGTACGAGCGCGCGCGCGAAGCCAAGGCCATGCGCCGGGTCACGCTCGAGCAGCTCTACGAGCAGATCAAGGAAGGCGGCCTGGCCGAGCTTCGACTGGTGTTGAAGGGCGACGTCGACGGCTCGGTGGAAGCGTTGTCCGAGTCTCTGGAGAAGCTCTCGACCAACGAGGTCGCGGTGCGCGTCATTCACCGCGGCGTGGGCGGCATCAACGCCTCCGACGTCACGTTGGCCGCAGCGTCGAACGCCATCGTGATTGGCTTCCACGTCCGTCCGAACCAGCAGGCCCGCGAGCTCGCCAAGCGCGAGAACGTGGATATCCACCTCTACGACGTCATCTACGAGGTCGTCGACGAGGTCAAGAAGGCCATGGGGGGTCTCCTGGCCCCGGAGAAGCGCGAGGTCGTCGACGGCGTCGCCGAGGTGCGCGACACCTTCCGCGTTCCCAAGATGGGCACCATCGCAGGCTGCTACGTCACCAGCGGCAAGGTGACGCGGAACGGCAAGGTCCGTGTCATCCGCGACGACATCGTCATCTACGACGGGACGGTGGGGTCTTTGCGGCGATTCAAGGAGGACGTGCGCGAGGTGCAGCAGAACTTCGAGTGCGGCATCGGCGTCGCTGGCTACGACGACATCAAGGTGGGCGACGTGCTCGAGGTCTACCGCATCGAAGAGATTGCGCGCACGCTCTAAGGAGCCGGAAAACGTGGTCGTCGGGGTCTGCGAGCTCGACCTGTTCATCCCCGACAGCGCATCGCTCAAGTCCAAGCGCTACGTCTTGCGCAGCCTGAAGGACCGTCTGCGCAATCGCCTGAACGTCGCGGTCAGCGAGTCCGCGCACCAGGACCTGTGGCAACGCGCCACGCTGTGCGTCGTAACCGTGTCGAACGACTCCGCCGTGGTCCACTCGGTGCTGTCCAAGGCCAGGAATCTCGTCGAGAGGAACGCACGCGTCGAGCTGCTCGACGTGCGTGTCGAGCTGCGATAACCTGAATCGCGTGCTGCGTGCGCGCTCCTGAGGTCGACCACATGGATCCCATTGCACGAGCCCGTTTGAACGCCAACTTGCGCGAAGTCCTGGCCGAGCTGCTGGCGACACGCGTCAAGGATCCGCGCGTCGAGCCGGTGTCCCTGACCAGCGTCGACGTGTCGCGCGACATGTCGTTCGCCAAGGTGTTCTACAGCGTGCTGGGTGACGCGGAGGTGCAGCGCGTGGCACAGCGCGGCCTGGAGAGCGTCGCAGGCTTCCTGCGCGGCGAGGTTGGGCGCGAGCTCCGCATGCGCAACGTGCCCGCCCTGCGATTCCACTTCGACCCGTCGCTGGAACGTGGGCGGCACATCGAGTCGATCCTGCGGGAGCTCGAGAGTGAGCGGACCGAGCCGGAACGCGATCCGCGGCGGGAGGGGCATGACGCAGAAGACTGAGTTCGATCTGGCCGAAGCTGCGCGCGCGCTGCGCGACGTTTTGGAGCGGCGGGATGACATCTGGATCACCTCGCACGAGTCCCCCGACGGCGACTCCATTGGAGCTGCTCTCGCCCTGCAGCACGTGTTGCGGCGACGTGGGAAGCGGGCCGTGGCCATCCGCCAGCATCCTTTCCCGCGCCAGTACGAGTCGCTGCCCGGAGCCGCCGACATGGGCGACGTGCGCCGTCTGGGCGATCTGTTCACGCCGCGTGTGATCGTCACCGTCGACATCGCCAGCTTCAATCGCATCGGCGCCGTGCTGGAAGCGATCCAGCCGCAGACGCACGTGATCAACATCGACCACCATCCCGGCGGCGAAGGTCCCGGGCGCCCGTGCGTGCTTCTCGACCTGGTCGACGCCAGCTACGCATCCACCACGATGCTGACCTACGAGTTGCTGAACACCGCCTGGCCCGGAAGCGTGGATCGCGTGGCGGCGCAGTCGCTGTACGTGGGGCTGATCACCGACACCGGCTGCTTCCGTTTCTCGAACACCAACACGCACACGTTCCGCGTGGCGTCCGAGCTGGCCGCACTCGGGGCCGACCCTGGAACCCTGGCCGAGACCTATATGTTCGGCCGCAGCCCGGCCGCGCTGAAGCTCCTGGCCGAGGTGCTGGGCTCGCTCGAGTTCCACGCAGAGGGCCGGGTGGCGACGCTGCGTCTGACGCGTGCCATGCTCGCGCGCACCGCCGCGAACATGGACGAGACGGAAGGCTTCGTGAACTACGCCAGCTCGGTCGACGGCGTGCACGTTGCCGTGCTACTGCGCGAGGTCGATGGCGGGGGGACGCGCATCAGCTTGCGATCGTCGGATCGCTTCGACGTTTCAGCGGTGGCGGGCGCCTTCGGGGGCGGCGGGCATCGCAACGCCTCCGGGATGAGCCTGGAAGCAGGCATCGACGAGGCGCAACGCGTGGTCGTCGACGCGGTCCAGAAGAGACTCGAGCCCTGACCACGAGCGAGAAGGTCCATGAGCCGTCGTGCTTTCGATGACACGGTCATCCTGGTCGACAAGGAGCGCGGCCTGACGTCCTTTGCCGCCGTGCGGCACGTGCGGCGCGCTGCCCGTCTCGACAAGGTCGGACACTGCGGCAGCCTCGACCCCAACGCCACTGGACTGCTCATCTTGTGCACCGGTGTTGCGACGCGCGTGTCGTCGCTGTTCGTCGATCTTCCCAAGCGCTATCAGGCACGCGTGCGCTTCGGGCGTTCGACCGACACGTACGACGCCGACGGCCGGGTGGTGCGCGAGTCGGAGGTGCCGCCGCTCGGCGAGGACGCCGTGCGCGCCGCGCTGGGGCGTTTCGAGGGCGAAATCGAGCAAACCCCGCCCATGGTCTCCGCGCTCAAGCACGAGGGGAGGCGGCTGTACGAGATCGCACGCGAAGGGCGCGAGGTGGAACGTTCCGCGCGCCGCGTCATGGTCTACGAGATCGTCCTGCGCGAGCTCGGCGAAGACTACGCCGACATCCACGTGCACTGCGGGCGCGGCTGCTACGTGCGCAGCCTCGCGCACGACCTCGGCGAGATGCTCGGGGTGCCGGCGCACCTGGAGACGCTGCGGCGCGTCGCGGTGGGGCCGTTCCACGTGCGCGACGCGCTCGATCTCGAGTCCCTGTCGCAGTCCGCGCGTTCCCCCGACGCGCGCACCTCCACGGCAGTCCTGCCGCTGCCGACGGCCCTGCAGCTCTTCCCGGCGCTGCACCTGCGCGAACGCCACGAGAGCGCCGTCCGCCACGGCACGCAGCCGGAAGGTCGCTTCCTGCTGGAGCTGCCGCAGCGACCCGGTCCGCATCGGCTGCTGTCGGAAGACGGGCGGCGCATGCTGGCCGTCGCCGAAGTGGACGGCAAGCAGCAGTTCGCTCGCCTGCGCTTGCTGCGCGTCTTTCCGGAGCCGCTGGCCACAGAGCCGGAGGACGTCGCGTCGTGAAGGTGTTCGCCAACTTCCCGCACGAGTTCCCGCCCGAACCCGTGTATCGCGTCGTCACGGTCGGCGTCTTCGACGGTCTGCATCGCGGCCACCAGCGCATTCTCGAGCGCGCCTTCGAGGTGGCCGACCGCGACCCGGTGGCGCTCGTCACGTTCGATCCGCATCCGCGTGCGGTTCTCGGTCCACCCAAGCGCGCACGGCTGCTCAGCCCGCTCCCCGAGCGCCTGAAGATCCTCTCCAAGTGGCCGCTGGCCGCCGTGGTCGTGCTCCGATTCGATCAGGAGATCGCCCAGTGGAGCTATCGGGAGTTCGTCGGCGACGCTCTTTGCACCAAGCTGGGCGCGAAGCATCTCGTGCTCGGCTACAACGTCGCGCTGGGACGCTCGCGCGAGGGCAATCGCGAGCACCTGGCCGCCTTGGGGGCGGAGACCGGCTTCGAGGTCGACTTCGTCGACGCGGTCGAGCACCAGGGCGAGCCGATCAGCAGCACGCGCGTCCGCCACCGGCTGGACGCCGGCGACGTCGACGCCGCCACAGCGATGCTCGGGCGCGCCTACGAGCTGGAGGGCTCGGTCGTGCGCGGCAGCGGCCGGGGGCGCGTTCTGGGGATCCCCACCGCCAACCTCGAGCTCCATCCGGAGAAGCTCGTGCCCGGGAACGGGGTCTACGCCGTGCGCGTCCACATCGGACCCACGCACCATCTCGGAGCGCTCAACGTGGGCGTGGTGCCGACGTTCGAGGGCTCGGGCGAGCGCTCCGTCGAGGTGCACCTGCTCGACTACACCGGGGATCTGTACGGAGCGCGCGTTCGGCTCGAGATCGTGGCAAAGCTCCGCGACGAGCGCCGTTTTTCCGGCGCTGACGCCCTGGTCGCTCAGGTGCGGCGCGACTTCGAGGCTGCCCGAACCGTCCTCGAACGGGCCTCGAAGCGTCCCAAGGCTTGAATCGACCGCCCGTTGCCCGCCCGCCTTCGAGTAAAACCTTTGTTCGGGCCTGCGGCTTTGCACCCTGGGGGCAGGTTGTGCTAGTTTCCCCCGGTTCGAAACACGCGGGTGCCGGCCGTAGGTGTGCCGGACTGCCTGCAGCCATCGCGACTAGAGCGGTTGTTTTGAGGAGGTTCGCGACGATGGCTCTTTCGAAGGATTCCAAGAAGCAGGTCATCGACCGGTTCAAGCTCCACGAACACGACTCCGGATCCCCCGAAGTCCAGATTGCGTTGTTGACGGAGAGAATCCGGAGCCTGACGGAACACTTCAAAGTCCACAAGAACGACCATCACTCGCGGCGCGGGCTGCTCAAGCTCGTGGGTCAGCGCCGCCGACTGCTGGACTATCTGAAGAACAAGAACACCGAGCACTACAAGATGCTCATCAAGGAGCTCGAACTCCGTCGCTAGAACGGAGGAGCGAGCCGTACACAACCGCCCCCTGCTGGTCGTCGTCGGCTCGCCGCGCGACCGAGCGGCCCCTCGTTGCGCATCCGGCGCAGCGTCGGCGCTTCGGCGCATTGCGGAAAAGCGGAAAGCGGAAAGCGGATAAGCGGACAAGCGGAAATTGGAAGGAAGAACAATCCCATGCAAAAGATCGTGAGTATGGACTTTGGGG